>CAZRTW010000037.1:0-8058 GCA_964603145.1 uncultured Candidatus Saccharibacteria bacterium
CAATTAAAAGCGTACCGTTCGCCGTTCCTGCGATCTGGTTTCCTCCATCGTTGAGAACACCTTTTTGAATATAGAGTCTATTGAGGGCGCTTGTATTGCTCATTGTAATCGCCGCACCAGCATTAATGACATTCGCATTCGCATTGATTGTCAGGCGGTGGAATGTCGTTGCAGTTGAAAGCAACGTCGGTGAGTTTGATCCAGAAGTTACGATGACAGTTGTCGTGCCTTGCGTGTATGTCCCCGTTTTTGTGAAGAGTGTTCCAGACGTTCCGGTGAGCGTGATGATTGCGGACGAACTTGTGCCATCGAACGTACATCCGGTGCCAATCGTAAGATTCCCTGTGGTGAGATTGTAGTCGGTCGAAGCAGGAAGAACGTCGTATGTGTTACCTCCTGATTGTACGAACGTAAGCGTTGCAGTTATATCCCCATCAGGAGATTTTGTGCCCGAAGCTCCAGAGAGAACCAAGTTTGAATATGTAAGCGTTGAATCAATCGTCTGTGTTCCGGCAAGTTTATACTCAACTGTTGATCCAGCCGATATCGTTCGCGTTTCGAAGCTTGAATAATTTCCAGCCCATGTGCTCGTGTCTACATAGAGCGTTGCACCGGACGCAACTGATACCACATTCGTTCCACTTCCGGTCACTACTTGTAAGTTCGGCGCAAATTCTCCAGCCGAGACTGTCAGGTCATGAGTTATCGTAAGCGCTGATGAACCACCAACGGTCTTCGTACCCGTACCAGTCTGTGTAAGGTTGTAGAGCGTCAACGTTCCAGAGTTTATTGTCGCCGCGCCGTTTCCAGAGAGCGTCACTGTCGGCGTGCCGCTTGTTATGGTAAATGTGCCGGCGCGAGTAAAGAGTGTTCCACTCGTATTTGTGAGCGTGATTGTCGAAGAAGCGCTTGTACAATCGAGCGTGCCTCCCGTCGCAACAACCAAGAGTCCGGTCGTGAGGTTATAGCTCGAACCCACATGAAGATCAAGAAGTGATGTTGCAGTACTTCCCTGCCGAGTAATCGTTGTTGTTTTTCCAGTCGCAACAGTAATATGTCCTCCTGAATTTACAAGAAGCTGTCGAGTTCCTCCGCCATCGTTTGGGTTAATACTAAAATCTCCATTGATGGTCATTGCGCCACCGAGCGTATAGGTTACTCCGGCGCTCGTCAGCACTGGCATGAATTTCAAATTTCCGTATGTTTGAGAATTTGAGATTGTCGTTGCAGTGTTTGAGAGATAGATGACGGTAGAAGTTGCGTGGAAAATACCTGATCCGCCTCCGGCATATGCTGAAAAGCTTGGCATGGCTCGAGCACTTGTAGATGTAACACTTCCAGTATCACACGTCGTTGAGGTATTTGATCCAGATGCTCCGCCGAGACAGAGCGTGCCTCCCGATCCGAGTGTGAGTGTATTGTTCGTCGAACCGGAAGTTGCAATTCCAAAACCTGAATCATTAAAGACTCCCGAGCTTACGGTGAGAGCCGAACCGGAATTGTCGGCGATCGTAACTGCAGCGCCGGCATTCACTACCGTGCTCGAGGAAGCAGAGTTGATGGTGAGAATATGAAAAGTTTCTGCGGCAGAGACCAGCGCGACCGGACCGGTCGCGCTGGTGACCGCTACTGTCGAACTGCCTTCGGTGAATGTACCAGTATTAGTGAGAAGTGTACCGCTCGTTCCGGTGAGTGTTATGGTGGAAGTCGTACCGGTAGCGGTGAGTTCACATGCCGTGCCGATAACGATAAGTCCGCTTGAAAGATCATTACCGTTTGAAACGGTGGCAAGCTTAGAAGTTGCAGTCGATGTTCTGGTGATAGTCGTTGTCTTTGTGGATGCGACGGTGACGTCATCTGCCATGTTCACCGTGAGCGCGACAGCTGTGCCAGACGGATTGATGGTGAAATTTCCATTTATTGTCGTTGGACCGGAAGCAAACGTGTAGGTTGTCGTACCGGTGATTGGCGGTAATATCTTAAGATCACGATATGTCGGTATATTTGATATCGTCGTGTTTGCGTTCGCGTTGTAATACACAGTCGCATCTGTTTCTACCAATTCTTCAGTTGCCACTGTCGGAATGAATGTGGATGGAGAACTTTGGTTGTTGTACTCTGCAAGAATCCAGTCGGCATTACGTACTGTGCTTGAAATGCGCATTTCATCCATTTTTCCATCTAGGCAGTTCGTTCCCGAATTGTGATAGTTTCCCCAATACATACCGCTCGAGGAGTTTGAAAGTCCCCCGATTGTACCAGTATAAGTTGATTTTAGTGCTCCATTGACATACAAGTTTCCATTGTCGCCAGCAGCAGTTTTCTGTGCCACGATATGGTACCAAGTGGTAGCATTCAAAGTCAGTCCCGTATATGTTCGATAGAGAACTCCTTCCGAAGCTATATCTCGATTTCCCCATTCAAGGTTCACGCCACTTGCAATGTTCATGAATGCCGAAAGTCCGTTTGTTGAATCTCCGTCCCAAAGGTATCTCGTTGAGCCGGTAGAAGTTTGATACACCCACATACTCAAAGAATACGTGCTTGCCCCACCGACCATCGTGTATAAACCGGCAGGAGACGTAATTTCGTTTCCGCAGGTCACCGCCATTGCGCCATCAACCTGCCCTGTAGTCGCTGTGACTCCAGAAATAGTTCCGTTATATGTGCCAGTTGAGTCTGCCGCAGAAAGCGTTGTGCCATCTCCCACATGGAGAACAGATTTGAAACCGTTCGTCCAAACATTGGCAGCATCGGCCTGAGGAGATGCGGAACCATTGCCGTAGTACATATAGAGCTCAGTATTGACTGAAGAAGAAAGCGTTGGGACTTTTACCCATGCAATTATTTGTCCGGTTGTTGCATCATAATATTCGATCTCGTGTTTGAGTTTTGTCGTACCATCACTTGAAGTAAACAGAAGATCAGTGGCGCCAGCGAGCGCCATGTTTCCACCGTTTACACCAGTTTTCCAACGTGCCTGTGTAAGGCTGACAAGCACGGGGAAATCCGTACTATCGGACCCTCCCGCTTTTGATTCATCGATTGTAATCTTTGTGCGAAAACCCCACGCAGGATTGTACCAACCACCAGACGAAGCAGCATTCAGGGTAATATTTGCGTTTGTATACAGAGTTGGGAATGTTGTTGCAGATGTAGGAGTCGTACCAGAATTACAGGTTGCAGTTGTTGATGCAGCTGTACCTCCGATACAAAGAGCTCCAGCTCCGTCTATGACAAGCGTGCCGTTTGTAGTTCCTACGATTTGGTTTCCTCCGTCATTCAGCACACCTCTGTCTATATAAAGACGGTTGGCAGAACTAGTATTGTCCATTGTGATTGCCGCTCCAGCATTGATCACAGGATTCGTTACGGGTGTGTTAATAGTGAGTCTATGAAATGTTTCCGCCGCCGAAAGAAGTGTTGGCGAGCCGGAAGCGGAAGTAATGACAACTTCAGATAATCCATTAACAAATGATCCGCCTGATGTGACATCAATGAGCGTTCCGGTAGTTCCTGAGAGTGTGATAGTTGAAGACGCTGATGTTCCACCTGACTGAGTAGAAGCAAGAATACCAGAGGAACCGATCAAAATACTTGTTCCGGTGAGGTTGCGGTCGGTACCGTCCGATGTATAGAGCGTGCCGTTAACAGTGATCGAGTCGAGTACGGCAGAGTCAGCATTCATCGTAACAGTGTGACCACTTGTGATATTCACGGTATCTCCTGTTGTAGGTGTGTGTCCACAACTCCACGTAATTCCTGTCCACGTACCACTACCAGTAGAGGCACAACTCGCATCGTCTGCGATTTGCCATGATCGTGTTTCTCTAAAGACAGGAGTATCTTTTTCAGGATCAGCTCCTACAGCAAAAAATTCAAGCGGGCCGAGCAGGAAAAATTCCGGACTGACTTCCGGTCCCTTAAAAAGATATCCGAGCACAGTTTCCTCTCCGGCCTTGAGGTCAACTTTCCACGTGATCGTGTGTAGCTCTTTTGTTGATTCAAGTGAATCGTAATTTTGGCTGTTCTTTGGCTGAGAAATAATGAAGCTCGATGGCAATGTTTCTACAACTGTTCCTGACCAATCATTCTTTGACGTAATGCGGATGGTCATTGGATAGTCATACGCAGTGAACGGAAAGATACGCGTTGGCGCTGTTCGAGAAACATCAAAGTCTGGGTAGCCCACAGAAAATGCACCGCGCACGGTTCGTGTGCCGTTCTCGGTTTTCGCGGTTAGAAGCATGTTGTATGTTCCGCTCTCAGTAAGTGGTGAGGAATATGCGTAGTAGTCTGGAACTAGAACGATGTTGTTTTTCGCACATTTTTTACTGTGAAGGATCGTGTCATCCTCTGTTGTGAATTTTTCTATTATTCCGCTTGGGCTTTTCACCAAAAGACTAAGTGGCGCATCACAGAGCGAGTATCCTCTGTCATCGAGCACGCCCATCTGGAGGTAGGCCTCGTCCCCTACTGTATATATAGACTTGTCGGTGTTGATTGCAAGCACGCCCCAAGTAAAATCCTGTTGTGTGATGATGATCACATCGTCCATCTCAACCGTCACTTCGAGTGTGTAGCGCCCTGCTCGAAATTGGCGCTCGTGTTTTTCAACGATCACGCCTTGTTTTGACTGCCCATCGATTGTAACGGTTTGAATTGCAGTTTTGATTGTTGTTGGATTCCCGTAATAATCGAGCACCACTGCTTTTGTGATAAGCGGTTCGTTATCGAAAACAGAATCCGCGTGCGCGACACGTGGAGCAAATAAATTAAACGCGACAGAATTTTTCTGTCGCTCACGAGAGAGCGTGCGTGACGCGAAACCTTGAATGAGAGATTTTCGACTTGGTAAAAAAAGAGCAACTGTTTCAAGTGGTGAAGCAGGTTCTGGCTCTGGTGTAGGTTCTGGCGTGACCTCCACTGCCGGTGTTGAATTTTCTGGTTCTGATTGGGACGCAGATTCCGGTGTAGCCTCTTTCGCTGGCTCTTCTGTTGTTTGCGGTTCGGGTGGCGCACCTTCAATTACTTCAACTTCGGGAAGTGCCACGTCAGGAGATGCCTCAAGTACGCCTTCATCTTTTTGCTCAATTGGCGGAGCTGGTTCTCTCTGCAAGTCGGGCAATGGTTCAGGCGCAAATGTTTCTTTGAGCGAGTCGAAAAATCCGCCAGACCTTTCTTCTGTAGGCGGTTGTGGTTCTTCTTCTTTTTTTTCTGAAAGCACTCCGTCTCTGTCTTCGATCACTTCTGCCTTTTCATCTTTGACCAGTGCGACAATGTCTTCTGTTGAAAATTTTGGATCAATGACAGCAAATGTTGGAGCCTCATCGGATGCAAAATCCGCCTCACCGTCGAGCACGCCTGCACTTTCATCGTTGATACGAATGATCGGCTTTTGATGCGCACTGCCTTCTTCATAATCAACATTAATACGAATGGCGTCGATGTACACAACTGGGGGCTTGTCGAGTGTCTGAATCGGCGTCACAGAAACTTGGAGTTTCGAAAGATCGTCCCACGCACGAAGTGGAATTTCGAATTGTGCCTGTCTCCAATTGTCTTTCCCAACAGTACCGAGGGAATTCCATGATGCGCCGTCGAGCGTGTACGCAATCGACACAAACGCATCCGGTGGATCTTCGTCTACAACCGTACTGAAAACTGGTTCTGATGTTTCTACAATAATTTCGGGAGCTGGCTCGGAAACAGTTGCAGGAGTTTCTTCAACCACTGCTGGTTCTGCTGTGGGAACAACTTCTTCAGTTACGGGTATTGGAGTTTCTGTTGGTGTTTCAGTTGGACTCACCGGAGCGATTTCCTGTGGCTCTTCCTCGGCATGCACTTTTTGTGGAGCGAGAGCATCAAGGAAAGACTGTGATGATTCACCGGAAACATCTATTGAGGGCGCGTCTGGTTCCTGGAGTGGTGGAGCTTCAGGCTCTGGTGTTGATTCAGGTAGTGGCTCTGGCGCTGGTTCCAATGCTGATTCCGGTGTTGTTGATTCAGGGGCTGGTTCCGGTGGTAATTCGAAAATATTTTTAGAATTTTGATTAGGATCAATTCCACTTGGCTGTGGTTCATTCGATCCAAATGGACCATCGTATGATTCTGGTTCAATATGAACAACTGATCCGTTATCAACTGACCAGACAAAATCGAGAACGAAATTTTTTGGAAGCGCATCTTCTGGAATTTCTCCCACAAATGTTCCGCAATACAATTCCGCAGATGAGTTACCGAGCGCGGCAGAATTTCTTGAGTTGAATTCTTCAAGCGGGGTTTCAGAATTGAGGAGTGGTACGCCCTGCGCATTTTCTGGATGGAGCCATGGACCAAGACACGTAGACGGATAGAAATGCGCGACTGACGCGCGGGAGCGGAAGAAAAATCCGAATGATGAAAAGACAAGAAGAATGATACAGAGCCCTGCAAAAAATTTCTTGTGATGATTAACAAACGGCGCAATCTCTTCGAAATGAATTTCGATAATTGGCACATTTTCTCGAACACGAGTCATGTGTTCTCGAAGATCGAGGAAGGTATTGGAGTGCTTCAAATTAACATCCGATATGCGGACGTCTTGTTTCGATGCTGGCTTTTTAGGGCGTTGCAAAAGGCGGAAGATCTTCATATTCCTACGCATTTAATAGTAGCAGTTTTTTAAGGTTTTGTGTGCTTTTTGGGGGGAGTAAGAGCTAGATCATAATGATTGCGAATTTTTTAAAATTCGTATAGAATGCCATGGCTAGTACATATGGGCCCTTAGCTTAGTTGGTAGAGCGCCTCTTTTGCAAAGAGGAGGTCAGCGGTTCGAATCCGCTAGGGTCCACACGACAAAAAAATCCCCACTGCTGGGGATTTTTTCGTACGTGTGGAAGCCGCAGCGATGTTTTGCCAGCGGGCAAAACCGCGAGGCGGGGTCGCGAAAATTCCGAGCTGGCGAGGGATTATTTGTGACCACAACGTGGACTGGCTTGTGGCGCATCTAAAAGTACCCGCGACCGTGGGGCGAGAATCCGCTAGTCAAAATTTATTTGTAACCAAAGCGGCTTCTAAAAAACCAAATAATTAAAACTCAAATTCACGATTAAGTGCGAAATAATAATCCAGTAAATATTTCTGTATTTCAAGAAATGCCAACCCCAGAAATATCCCACAATTAGACTTAGGCCTGTCATTAGCAATGGGCTTGGAAGGAAAAGATGTATCGCAGCAAATACAATAGTACTGATCCATAACGCTTTTTGTTTACCCCAACGTTCAAGCCATGTAATAAGTAGCCCTCGGAATATAAGCTCTTGTAATACAACTATTACCAAAAGTTTAAGTATCGGGTCTTTATCCGTAACCCAACTTGGCAGATCAAAAAACTGAATTGAAGTTTGGACTACAATAAAAACAAGGAGTGAAAAAATTGATACTAGAATCACTCCTCCCCACCACGGCTTAGGTTTAAGTCCCAACTTATGCCAAGGAATATTTTTTACACACAGAGCCAAAATGCAAAGTGACGCAGAGGATAGGAGTATAAATAGATTCTCTGGAGATGTCATACGAATACCTTATTTCCTCCTAAACCCCGCCCCAATAAAATGCTCAGCAAATTCCCTAAAAGAAGAACCAACTCCATCGAGCGCATCATGCAAATGCGATCCTTCATGAAATGCCGGCATAGTTTCAACATCAGTAACAAAAACTTCCCCACGTTTGTCGACAATCACGTGCACGCATGAGTACGAGCCAAGTAGCATTTTTTCGTGAATCTTTTTTGCTATATTCTGAATTTTTTTAGCCTCATCTTTATGCATGCGCTTCCCTCCCTTCCCTTCTTCGCTTGGCAAAAATACATACGTCGGTTCATTTCGAAAACCACTTGAACACACCACGCATGCTTTTGTGCCAAGGACTGCTTCTTCTATGAGAGTCGGGATTTTAAGATCGCAAAGTTGCGTAAGCATCATGGCGAGATCTTCGCGTGTGTTTACGGTGACGGGACCATTACTCTGACTTTGAGAAATTGGTTCAACATTCCATGGCGGAGAAAATTTTCGGGAA
>CAZRTW010000038.1:0-8012 GCA_964603145.1 uncultured Candidatus Saccharibacteria bacterium
TGGCATTGCAGTTTCCGGAACTGGCACAACCATGTCTGCATCAATTTTTATTTCCTTTGCGAGCTCAACGCCAGAATTGCGGCGGACATCATAGACGAGTTTGCCGGAGAGAATTGAGTCAGGACGCGCGAAGTAGACGAATTCAAAAATATCGAGTTTAGGATTTGGCGCCATCACCTGTTCATTCTTCATTCCCTCTTCATTAATTACAAGCATTTCACCCGGATCAACTTCACGGATAAATTCTGCACCCATAGCTTGGAAGGCGCATGATTCAGAAGCGATTGCAAAACCTCCGTTGATTTTTCCAACAGACAGAGGACGCATACCGAATGAGTCGCGCACTGCCACAAGCGTGTCAGCTGTTGTAACTACGATTGCAAATGCTCCAGTGAAAAGTGGTAGTACTTCTTTGATAGATTCCGGAAGACTTTTTCCCGCCTTGATGCCAACCGCAATTGCTTCAGTCATAAGCTCTGAATCGGTGCGATCCTCGAGGTGAACGCCTTTGTCTTTAAGAAAATCAATGAGCGCGAGAACTGACGGAAGATTTCCATTGTGTGCAAGCGCAACAATACCGCCATCTGCATCTTCATGAAATGGGTCCGGGTCACGGTGAGATAATTTTTTCTCGCCGATTGCGATTGGCTGTGCATGGGTGAGCATTGAGTCCCCGCTTGTTGAATAGCGGTTATGGCCGATGGCGATGTGGCCTTGGAGGCGCTTTAAGTGTTCTTCATTATATGCAGCAGAAACAAGACCCATACCACGATGTGAAAGAAGTTTCTCGCCATCAGCTGTCGTGATGCCGGAAGATTCCTGTCCACGGTGCTGGAGAGAAAACAGGCCAAAGAAAGTTAAGCGAGAGACATCGAGTCCCTTCCCGTATAAAGCAAATACTGCGCATTTTTCGCCGAGGTTTTCCATGGTGTTAAGAGATAAGAATTATGATTTATGAATTAAGATAATGCAAATACCAACCTGGGTCCCAGATCAAGTCTGGGAAGACACAGCCCTAGCCCTTTCGGAAGTAATTTACTGCGTTCTGGAACAATTTAAAACCATCGCCATATTTTGGCATCGGCTTGCCTTTTTTCTTAAAAACTTCTTTCCTCACTTGCCAATCTGGTCTTTGATGGAAAAAGAGGCCACGTTCCGGGTGTGGCATCATACCAAGAATTCGGCCATTTGCCGCAAACACGCCGGCGATATTTCCGGTTGAACCATTCGGGTTAAATGGAAGATTCTGGTATTCGCACATTTCACCTTCAACATATTCAAAGGCAACAGAGCCAGAATCTTCGAGAGCACCGAGACCTTCGGCTGGTGGAATATATTTTCCTTCGCCGTGAGCGACGGGAACAGAGATGACACCGAGGCCTTTTGTCCAAGGACTATTCCCTACAGGTTTGATATCAACCCAACGATCGACATAGCGGGCCTGTTCATTATATGTGAGCGCACCCGAGACGATGTCTGCGCCGGTTAAAATTTGGAATCCATTACAGATACCAATCATGAGCGTATCGCGTTTGATGAATTCTTGGATCATAGGACCGAGATGGTTTCGGAGACGATTTCCATATGCCTTTCCTGAACCAGTATCATCACCGTATGAAAATCCACCCGGCATAGCAAGAATCTGATACTTGTCGAGCATCTTTGGATTTTCGATCACATCATTGATGTGTACGACGTCAGCCTTCGCGCCTGCTTCTTCAAAGGCGAATTTTGTTTCCTGTTCGCAGTTGAGACCGTAGCCGGAGAAGATAATTACTTTTGGAATTTTGATTTTTTTTCTTTTCATAATTTTTAAATACTGGATCCTGAAACAAGTTCAGGATGACCCAGGTGCCTAAAATCCTTTGAAGGTATTTTCAAATGCGGCGGCTAATGTCTCGACCGGAAGTGTCAGTTCATTTTTTTTCTTGTTTGTGACTGTGAGCATACCGTCTTTTGTGACGCGGCCAACCATAACTACATTTTTACCAAGCATTTTTACAAATGCAGCTTTGTCACGTGCTGGCACAGCACAGAGGATACGTCCCTGACTTTCTGAAAAGAGTGCTGCTTGTGGACTTGTCCATGCGCCTGGAAGTTTTCCGATATCGATTTCCGCGCCCAATTTCCCAGCAATTGCCATTTTAGAGAGTGCAACACCAAGACCGCCACGGCCAAGCGCATATGCGGCATTCGTGTACTTTCGAGCACGTCCATATTTTTTGTAGATCGGCGCCCATTTTTTTGCATTGGTCATTGGAACACCAGCCGTAACACCGCCATGAAGTGCGCCAAACTCTGTGCCACCAAATTCGTCGTGCGTTTCGCCGATAACAAAAAGATAATCCCCTTCCTGTTTGAGGTCCATGGAAACGGCATCGAGTGCTTTTGGCAAAACTGCGATTGCAGAAATGAGAAGCGTTGGCGGAATTGAAATAGAAACTTCCTTTCCATTTTTATCGAATCCTTTGAAATCGTTGTGCATGCTGTCCTTTCCAGAAATATATGGTGTGCCGTAGGCAACAGCAGTTTCGTAACAGGCACGGCCTGATTCACGAAGATCATAGAGCGAATCAGCAGAATTTGAGCGGGACCAACAGAAGTTGTCGAGAATTGCGATCGAATCCAGATTTGCTCCGCCAACGAGTGCTTGGCGAACTGCAGTATCAATTGAAGCCGCAGACATTGCATACGTATCAGAGTCTGAATACGTCGGATAGAGCGCAGAAGTAAGAAGTACGCCGGAAGGAGATGTGAGCACTGGCTTTGTTACAGCAGTTGATGCCGGCACGCGGCCACGGCCTTGGATAGGCTTCATGACAGAGCCACCTTGCACTTCATGATCGTACTGCTCGTTAATATAGACGTTTGATGCGATTGATGGACGAGAGAGGAGAGAGAGAAGATCGTCGGAGAGATTACCGAATGATTTTGGAGAGATCGCTGTAAGTTTCTTTTCACTCTGCTTAATCACAAGCTCTTCCCGAGGCCATCCGTTGTGAAGAAACTCGAGAGAGATATCAAGAATTTTCTTTCCCTTCCATGAAACCTGTGCGCTGCCAGTCTTGGTAAATTCACCAATAACTGTTGCCTCAACGCCACGCTTCTTACAAAGCGCGTGAAGCTTTGCCCACTTCCCTTTCGGAACCGCAAGCGTAATGCGCTCCTGTGATTCAGAAATCCAAATCTGCCATGGCGCGAGTCCTGGATATTTTACCGGCACTGTTTCGAGGTTAACTGCACAACCGCCCGCTTCACGAGCCATTTCTGCCACAGCACATGAAATACCGCCCGCGCCATTGTCGGTAATACTATTATAGAGGCCAAGGTCGCGCGCTTCCTTCACGATCGCATCAGAGAATTTTTTCTGAGTGATCGGATCACCAATTTGCACTGCGGTCGCTGGAGAACCTTCGTCAAGCACTACAGAAGAGAACGTTGCGCCATGGATTCCATCAAGACCGACACGGTTACCGATAGAGACCACGAGGTCACCTGGCTTAGCTGACTTTTCCCATGACTTTTTACCCGCAACTTTTTTAGGAATGAGTCCGACTGTTCCGGCGAAGACGAGAGGCTTACCGCGGAAACGATCTTCTGAAAGAAGAAATCCATGCACGGTCGGAATACCAGAAGAGTTTCCTCCCACATTCACGCCACGAACAACTCCATCGAGAATACGGCGGGGTGGGAGCATTTCCTCCTTGAGTTTTGCGTCACGATAGAGGGGGCGTTCGTCTTCCGGATTGCCCACACAGAAGCCGTACATGTTTGCAACTGGCTTACTGCCGAGTCCTGTAGCGATAGCATCACGGTTTACACCAACGATTCCAGTGATCGCGCCTCCGAATGGATCAAGTGCAGATGGTGAGTTGTGTGTTTCTACTTTGTGCGTCACTAACCAGTTTTTATCAAAATCAATAATACCGGAGTTGTCAGAAAATACTGACTTACAAAAATCTTTTTTGCCTTTTGCTTTTCGAATTTCTACTGTAGCCCGCTTGATGTAGTTCTTATAAATACCTTCTGGCACGTCTGGCATCGGGGAAGCGAAAATGCGGTGCTTGCAGTGTTCGCTCCATGTCTGAGCGATTGATTCAAGCTCGATATCTGTCGGATCACGCTTCAAAACAGTTTTGAAATGATCGCGAATAACGCGCATATCTTTGAGGGAGAGCGCGAGTGGTCCACGATGTGTGCCATCGGCATCGATAATTCCATCTCGTCCGATTTTTTCCAATTCGGCATCAGAACCGGAGAGCGACACAACATCAGCTGTGGTATGGGCGTGAAGCTCTACACGATGAAATTCCTTTGGAAATCCATTTTGCGCCATATACTCGTTCCAAGAAATAACAGTCGCGCGTTCGATGAGCGGATTATAAAGACTTTTCTTAATTTTTTCGATTGCAATATCAGTAACATTTCCATAGAGCACATAAACACGGGCAGATGAAACCTTGGCAGTGTCATCTTCAACTCCCGTCACATCTTTAATCGTCTCTTCAGCTGTTGTACCAACGTTATCAGTCACGCCAGGGAGATAGGCGATCTCGATCGCCATCGTAAATGGTTTTCCGATAATTTTTCCATTAGCAAAGCCGCGCTCAATGTGCGGATTCGTGAGTGCGTTTACAATTTTGGTGATGTCATGCGGAGCAAATTCTGAATCTGTCAGATAGGAATCAACGATCACCACATCAGTGAGATCTTTCGCTCCGTGTGAACGAAACTCGCGGAGCTTCTCCCGTGCGCGCGTATCGGCAATGGTGAGAATGACGTCAATGCGAGTGATGTTCATAGGTATAATCTAAAAATATTACTTATTATTGGTTGTCGCGGATAATCATTTCACTGCGCTCTGGACCAGTCGAAATAATAGAAATACGGACACCAAGAGCTTGTTCGATAAATGCAACGTAATTCATAGCAGCTTCCGGAAGTTCTCGTTCTGTGCGAGCACCGCGGATATTTGTCTGCCAACCCGGAAGTTCTGTATAGTTCGGCACGATCTTGTCTGCTTCAGACTCGAACGGAAGCTCCATCGTCTCTTGACCATCGATCGTGTATGAAGTACAGACAGGAATAGTTTCGCAGTTTGAGAGAATATCAAACTTGGTCATTGCAATGTCAGTCACTCCAGAGAGTTGGACTGCGCGCTTGAGAGCAACGAGGTCGAGCCAGCCACAGCCGCGAGGACGGCCAGTGGTTGCGCCGTATTCCCCTCCCCACTCTCGAAGTTTCCCTTCCATTTCCCCTTCTGCACGGGACGGAAACGGACCAGAACCGACTCGGGTTGAATATGCTTTTGAAATACCGATAACGCGCCCGATTTTCTGCGGAGCAACTCCAAGACCGGTACAGACACCGGCAGCAATTGTATTAGAAGAAGTTACGAACGGATACGTAAAGCCGTGATCGATATCGAGCATGCTTGCCTGTGCGCCTTCACCAAGAATGCGCTTTCCTTTTGCGAGCTCAGCATGGATGTAGTTTGAACACTCCACAAATGTAAATGTTTTCAAAAATTCAATTGCATCAAAAAAATCTTTTTCGTTTTTATTGAAGAGTTCTTCATCTACGGTGAAATTCATCGCGACAAGGAGCGTGCGGTGATGCGCAGTGAGAGACTGGTAGCGCTCCATAAAGTCAGCGCCAAAAATATGACCAGAGCGGATACCCATGCGGCCGACTTTATCCATATATGCAGGCCCGATACCTCGGAGCGTTGTGCCGATCTTTCCTACGCCGCGGCTCTCTTCTGTCGCCTTGTCGAGTAGTTTATGTGTTGGGAGAACAAGATTAGATTCCTTGGCGATTACCAAGCGATTCTTTGCGCCGCGGGATGCACGTTCTACTTCTTCAATTTCTTCTTTAAAAGAAACCGGATCGAGCACGACGTTTGCACCGATGAGGTTTGTTGCCTTTCCGAGAATTCCTGACGGCACTGTGTGGAGCACTACTTTCTGATCACCGATAAAAACAGTGTGACCCGCATTCGAGCCACCCTGAAAACGCGCAACGATGTCGTAGTCTTCAGCGATTGCATCAACAATTTTTCCCTTCCCTTCGTCGCCCCACTGGAGACCAAGAACCACATCAATTTTATTTTCGTGATTGTCTTTTATCATTACTGTCTAGTGTAATTAGGTGCCTCCTTGGTGATTGTAATATCGTGTGGATGACTCTCTTTCTGTCCGGCCTGTGTAATCTGTACGAATTCAGCAGTTTTCATTTCAGCAATAGTTTTTGCGCCGAGATATCCCATGCCTGCCCGAACTCCTCCGACAAGCTGTCCGACAACATCGGCGAGCGGTCCTTTGTATGGGAGTCGTCCGACGATTCCTTCCGGAACAAGTTTCTTTACATCATCTTCTGCGTCTTGGAAGTATCGGTCTTTTGATCCGGCCTCCATGGCTTCAACAGATCCCATGCCTCGGTATGATTTGAATCGGCGTCCGTCGAGAAGAATTGTTTCGCCTGGACTCTCTTCAGTACCGGCAAAGAGTGAGCCGGCCATAACGGTGTCGGCGCCTCCGACGAGTGCTTTAACGATATCGCCTGAATAGCGAATACCTCCGTCTGCAATGAGCGGAACGCCTGCTTTGCTACATGCTTCTGCGGCTTCCATGACTGCAGTAAGCTGTGGCATTCCGATTCCGGCAATGATACGAGTTGTACAAATAGAGCCTGGTCCTACTCCAACTTTTACGGCGTCAGCACCGGCCTTGATGAGCGCTTCTGCTCCTTCCTTTGTCGCAACGTTTCCGCCGGCAACCTGGAGTTTTGGATATTTCTTTTTAACTGCGCGAACCATTTCGAGTACGCCTTTTGAGTGTCCGTGGGCTGTATCTACTACTACGACGTCAACGCCGGCTTTTACAAGTTCGGCAACGCGATCCATCATGGCATCACCAACGCCAACTGCAGCACCGACGAGGAGACGGCCTTTGTCATCTTTTGATGCAAGAGGATACAAACGAGTGCGAGTGATATCCTTGTACGTAATGAGACCGACGAGTTCGCCTTTATTGTTTACAATCGGAAGTTTTTCAATTTTGTGGGAGAGAAGAATTTCTTCTGCCTTTTCGATAGAAGTACCCTGCTTTGCAGTGATGACGTCCTTTGTCATAACAGCTGAAACAAGTTTCTTTTTGTCTACAACAGAACGAACGTCACGGTGAGTAAGAATTCCGACGAGCTTTGAATCACGGACAATTGGAATACCTTTGATACCGCTACGCTTCATGATGGCCATGGCCTCTCCGATTGTTGCTGTGTCATGGAGAGTGACTGGATCTTCAATAAGAGTATTTTCTGCGCGCTTTACGAGATTTACTTCGCGAGCCTGCGCTTCAATAGAGAGATTCTTGTGAATAAATCCGATTCCACCGAGGCGTGCAATAGAAATAGCCATGGCTGATTCCGTTACGGTATCCATGGCTGCTGAAACAAGCGGGATCGCAATCGATATTTTTTTAGTAAGGCGGGTCTTCGTGACCGCGTCGCGCGGGAGAACGGAGCTTGCTCGTGGTTTCGCGAGCACATCATCGAACGTCAATGCAGTAACAATAGATGATGAACCTTTTTTCATATATGGCTACTATATCACAAAAATCAGGAATCTCCAAATCGGGGTTTTAGGCTTGTTTCTAGGTCTTTTTAGAGACTCGGCCTCCAAAAAATGACCCAAATGCAATCCCAACCTGGATTCCGGATCAAGTCCGGAAAGACACAAAACCGTGATATATTAGACAAATGCGATTACACCGATTTATTGGCTCATTCGACTTTAACGGAAAAACCCTCTCCGTTACTGATACCGGCCTCATCAATCAATGGAAAAATGTGCTTCGCCTCAAGACTGGTGACCAGCTTATACTTTGTGATGGTATGGGGCGCGAGGCGCTTGCAGAAATCACTGACGCGGATAAAAAAGAAGTGCGCCTCGCAATTTTGGAAATTCATACGCCAGAGCGTGAGCCCAAAAAAGAACTCACATTATATTGCGC
>CAZRTW010000039.1:0-7848 GCA_964603145.1 uncultured Candidatus Saccharibacteria bacterium
ACAAGGCACGGGTAGCGGAAGCTGCTCGTGGATTACTTCAAATTGAATTCTGTTTCATTTTCCTATTTATAGGGCTTTGAAATTTAGTGCGTCGATTTTTTGCGCCTCAATTGAGCGCAAAAGAGTTTGGAAGACACTCACAACTTTCGGACAGTTTGGAAAGACAAACAAAAAATGGACTAAACGGAACAAAATAAAGCGCAACACTCTAAAAACTATTTGATACAAAAAGCACAAAACACCCAAGAGGGTGTTTTGTGCTTTTTGACGTAATTAAAATTTAATGGTATAGTATTTTTGAAAACAATTTTAAATCACAATAATTCTCAACTGATGAAAAAGACAGGAAAGCTGGAGAGCTTAAACCTCAAGAAAGTATCCGGGAAAATATATGCCAGTGTATTAGGGATTACATTGGGGTATATAAAACTTCTTTTATTGCTTCCCGCTGGTATTGATAATACCGTCAGTATTATTTTTTGTGCTGTCTTAGCCGTAGGCACTTTCTTTATTATTAGGGAAGTAATGCGCCTGAGTAGTTATGTAGAAAGAAAGCAGAGTGGTATCGTCCGTATTCAGTATGGATCGTGGAGTGATGCCAAGCTTGGAGCTTTGGCCGAACTATACGAGAAAAAACTTAACCAACCCACCAAAAAAGTTGAGGGAACAAAATGTTTTCCGGAAGAAATTATGGATGACGTATTCTTTAATCATCCGAATGGTATCTCCTATGTTGAGCATTTCATCCTTGGCTTGTTTGAACGGGAAGAAATTACACCGATCACAAGGCAAAGGCTTTTAAGCGAAGCCCCTATGCTAAAGTGAAAACCATTTTCACACACTAAAGCCACGCATCAATACGCGTGTCTTTTTTGTTTTTATAGGTATACTTTGAATATGAAAATCCCCGAATGGCTTAAAACAACGCTCTCTGTTATTTTACTCGCGCTTATTTTTGTCGCGTATTTTCTTACACATACACCAGAGAAGAAAGAACCAGAATCGGAATACCGCTATCCTATTACGAACGTACTGACATTTAATCACACAGTTTTGGTCGGGGAAACAGAAGTGCAGGCTGCATTCGCCACGATTCCCGAAGAAACAGAGCGCGGACTTTCAAACTCTGTCCCGCTCCAGCCAAATGAAGGCATGCTGTTTGTTTTTGATGAACCGGGTCGCACTCCGTTTTGGATGAAGGATATGAATTATTCGATTGATATTATTTGGATTGATGAGAATAAAAAAGTAATAGATATTACACGAGATCTCTCGCCATCTTCATTCCCAAATGTGTATCCACCAAAAGAACCCGCGCTCTATGCGCTTGAAGTCCCAGCAGGATTTGCTGCAGCTCATGATGTGATTGTGGGCACTGATGTTAGTTTTTAGTTTTGGGTTATCTGAACTTGTTTCAGCATGACGCAGATATCAAAAGCCCGCGCCATTCGGCGCGGGCTTTTGTATTACAAGGTAATCGAAGCGTCTGGCATCTTTTGAAAGACCTTGCGCAAGCGCGACGGCGCGAGCAGAGCGAAAATTCAGCAGAATTTTACGCGTGTCTTTTAAAAGATGACTGCGCGCACGACAGTTTTAGTGCTTCGGAGCAGCGTGTCCATGTGGATCGTGCCCACCATGTCCTCCTCCATGGCTTACATGACCACCGCCGTGTCCGCCATGATCACTATTTTCACTCTTCGCGCGAATGATTCGGCGAGAGATGAGAATGATGATGAGAATGATGATGAATGTGAGGAACCAACCCCAGATTGTAGAAGGGAAGAATCCTGATCCGAGTGCGAAACCTGCGAACACGTTCTGTACCTGTGCGTGGTTTAGGACATATCCAACGGCACTATCGTGCGCATTGTTTGGAAGAACATATGCGAGTGTTGCGTTCGTTACAAGAGTCTGGTCAGTCGCAACGTTTGGCTGCACTTCTGCTTGTAAATAAACTGAGCCGGTCTGGTTTGGAGCGATTGTCCCCACGTTTACGATCACAGTAGATGGTGGCTGCATGATGCCTTGCGTTGTAGATTTTACCGTAAAGCCAAGTGGTAGTACGATTGTCAGCACAGAATTTGTAAGCGTCTTACCTGATTTGTTTTCATACGTAACAGTGTATTCAACAGTATCGCCAACATTAAACTTTTCTTTCTGGTTAACAACCGTCACGAGAATGCCAGTTGCATTTGCCGTGTTGGTTGTTGAAGTTGTTGATGAACTATTTGAACTTGAGTTTGATGATGATTCAGTTACATAGACAACTGTTGCTCCTGCAGCCGCGCTCTTGAACGAGAGAATATTTCCACGAACGATCGTGCCGTTAATCTGGGCAACTGCGCGGTAGTAATACGTTGTGGAAGGGGAAACACGGATGGTGTCGTAGAAGTTGTATGAAGTTACTGGGAATGTATTCTGGAAACCAGTTGCCTGACCGAGAGAAGGCGTTGTGCCGTACTCGAAGTACGCAGCAAATGATGAGGTGATATTATTCGCGATACCGTTGAGGCGAGTAGTTGTTGACCCAACGTTTGTTGCCGGAGTCGTGATGATTGTATTTGCGTACTGCCCCTGACAGTTAGCATCATATGATCCGTAGCCACAAGTATATGAATATGGGTACTGACTATTCGTAACATACACAGTTACAGACTGCGCAGATGATGTCCCGCCATTTCCATAGAGTGTAAATGTTGTTGTTCCGTAAAGTGGACCTGTAGATTCAGAACCATACGCTGGTTCATAGCGAGTGTAGATTGGGCCACCAGAGAGTGTGGTTGAAGTACAGCCCGGTGCGTTCCATGAAAGCATTGCACTTTGTCCGCTTGAGATAGTAGTTGGAGATGCAGTAAATGAACTGATCTGACAGTATCCGGTTCCTGTTGTTGTACCCCAACCTGTCGTACCGCCTTGTGTGACGCCGACAACTACCTGTGTCGCTCCGCGATCGCCATTACTATCACCAACAGTGAGCGTGTATGTCGTTGTCGCGTAGAGAGATGGTGTTGATGTTGATCCATTTGTACTTATGGAACCAATGTTTGAAATATTCGCATATGTACAGCCTGTTGTTCCCCATGAGAGTGTTGATGTTTGGCCATATGCAACTGTAGTTGGAGATGCGCTGAAGTAGTTGATCTGACAATTTGATGTTGAACCACCATTTACAGTAACAGTTGTTGAGAGTGTCTGTGGAGTTCCAAGACCGCTTGCTGTGATTGTATAGTTAGTACTGTTGAAAAGAGCTCCAGTGTTGTATGAAGTTGCACCGCTAGAAACTGATCCACCAGTTGCTGGTGAAATAGAAACAGTACATGCGCTGTTTACGCTCCAGTAAAGGACTGTGCTCTGTCCAGATGAAATTGTCGAGCTTGCTGGATAGAAAGTGCTCAAATTACAATTTGAGTTAGAACTTCCAGGTACGACAATCGTCACAGTATCGTTATCAACCTGTCCACCGCCAGAAGCTGTGAGTGTAAATGTTGTTGTTGAAGTGATTGGTCCTGTTGTAACTGATCCATAACTAATTGGGCTTACAGTTCCGATTGTGTTGATCGAACCAGTTGAACAGCCAACCGTTGTCCAAGAAAGAATAACGCTTGAGCCAGATGTTACTGTGTAATTCGATGCGTCAAACTCATCAATAGTACAACCTGCGCCAGTTGATCCGCTTGTTCTAAACGGAACAATATCGTCTGCGTATTTCGTTGAGTGATCGGTCTTTGCTACGGCTCGGAAATAATATGTAGTGTTTGGCGACAACCCATAAATAGTTTTACTGAATGGACCATATGCTGCTGATTGTGGAATAAGTCCAGTTGGATTGGCGAGACTGGTGCGACTTGTTCCCCAAACAAACCCTGCAGAAACAGTAGATGAACCGTTGCCATTATATCTTCCATTAAGTGTTACACTCGATCCTGTTATGCCAGAAACGAAAGTTGTTGTGGCACTTGGAGCTACTGCAGTTCCAACAGGGAAGTGATGTACTAAACCATGACCTGGGCCGGCAACATCATTCAGAGCGTATGCTTGATAGTAGTATGTTGCGCCAGGGGTTAGCGAGGTGAGAGTCGCGCTGATAGGACCAGAAGTTGCGGTTGTGGTTGTCATTCCGATTGTCCCGCTAAGAGTAGGAGTAGTACCCCAACGGAAATAGGTTGTAGTGTTACCACTAGCACCTATAGTAGTAAATGTACCAGCAAGTGTCGCGGTTGTACCGGTAATGCTTGGATTTTCTGTTGTCGTAACGCTAATGCTTGCAGCGAAGACACTTGTGCTGCCAGAGAGGGAAGCGCCGAGTACAAAAAGAGCACCAAGGAAAGCTGAGGTTAGTTTTTTATTCATACCACTATATTATACTATTTATAAAAATATCTGTCAAGCTATAAAAATCCTTACGATTAGCCCTATAATTGTACCTCTTTTAGGGGCTATACAAAAGAAAAAAGCGCCCTTTCGGGCGCTTTCTCCATATTGTTCGCTGTGCCTATAAGCCGAATTCTGTACTCTTGCGAGCGACAGTCATTTATCTGGGATGCTTGTTACCAAGCACCTCTAGCGATTCTTCCGCCCTGGGCGGACCCGATCTTGCATTCACGTAAGGATTTGGCCGTTTCATTCTTATTTCTCAATAAGATTAATCCTCAATATTACTTGGGGACTCCATTGTCTTTCGACGCCGGCGTCACTGCTCGCACCTCTGTAGTTGCCTACGACGGGCGTTACCCGCTACGCTTCCTCAATAAAGAGGGGAATGTTCGGACTTTCCTCTTCTAGCTGTAAAGCTAAAAGCGACTATCCAACACGAGAAACTCATTATATCACAAGGGTTTTTAGTGTAAAGAGATACCTTGACTTTTCCCTAAAAATATGCTATTATATACACCAATCTGGGAAATTACATAGCTACAGCAAAAAGCTATGAATACATAATCCTCAAAATCTATGATGTGGGCTTTTCTGCCCGGACGCCATGGTTGAAAGGAAAAAATAAAAATTATTACTGACACGAAACAAAAATTTTTAACCAAATTTTCTCAAAAGTTACTTTAAGAATTTAAAAGCGAAAGATTATGAAAAAGATCATCTCAATTATCTCGATTGCAGCTTTTATGCTGCTTGGCGCGCGCATGTTCGCGGCCACAACTACAGTAGTAACAGTAAAAAGGGCAGGTACCGATTCGGTAGATATCCGCTTTACTAAAAACACAGCGGACACCTTGAGTGTTAAGTTCCTGTACTGCACAAATGATAGCTTCGTAGGCATTGTATTAACATACAACTACGGAGTGATGCGTGGCGCAGCAGGTACGTACAACACACGCACAATTTTATCTCCCGGAACGGTGTATTACATGAAAATAGTTGCCTATGATAGTGCAACTGCCATGTATGACACCAGCAACGTGAAGAAAATGGTGCGCCCTAACGACATCATGCATATGATTCTTCCGGATATGGATGGTTTTACGATGTCATCTATAACTGACCCAGGGAATGACACAGTAACTGTAACTCACATTGTGAGCAGGTACAGCTCGTTTTCGCTGACCTACACGTTGCCGCACATTGCCACTATTACCGGTACAACTCCGGTAACTACCTACGATACCTCACATGGTTGGGGATCAGGTGACACGCTGTATGTTAGGTCTATCGCGCACATGGTTAACGGGTATTTCCCCGATGACACAGTTACTACTATGATTGTAACTGGCTCTCCAACGCCGCCACCAATGGTAAACCTGTATGGTTACATTTCATCAACTGACACATCAATCGATGTACCGGTCGTGATGAACATTTTTGGTTCTCCAACTGGCATGGCTAGGGCATATTTTCGCCCAACAGTAGGAGGTGTGTGGACTGATAGTATAACGTTCACCTTAATAGGTGGAATTGTTGGACCTCAGTACAATACTTTCCACTATCGCGCGACTATTCCAGCGCATACCTACTATATAGATGTGAAAATTGTTGATACTGGTGCTATTCCTGGATATCTGGGAACGACATCATATGCGACACTACCTACACCACCGCGGCATTTGCTGCGTGATAGCGTGGTTCGTTACGACACAACAACAGCGACTTTTGTTTTAACACAAAAGTATTCCAACATGTTAGGGCATACAAGCACTATTATGTCGGCACGGATCTATGGAAGTGGAATCGTATCAACAGTGCCTCACTTTGTTAGTGGTGCAGACACCATTATGACGGCATTTCCAATTTCCACTTTGGATACTGGTTTGCACGGATTCTTTGGATGGAGCACGGATGATTACACATCCCTTACTGTTCGTAGTGATACGATGTGGGTACGCATTTATGCGGAGCCTGCTCATACATTCGGTGCTGATAGCGCTACAAAAATGTATAACACTGCTGACACTATACGGTGGACATCAACAAATGCTGCAAATGTGTGGATAGGAACAACTCCTGTTGCTAATAATGGCAAGTTGCCTGTGATTATTCGCAGGGACACTACCATTTATTACAAAGTACGAGGTTTCAATGGAACTATACTTTTTGATTCAGTATTCATACACGCTGATTCATCAGCGCTTGATACTGTTCTTGTAACAACAGGAATAGAGATGATCAGTGTGAATACTATCAGTGTATATCCAAATCCCGCACTAGATGAGGTGATTGTTCAAAGTCTGTTGCCAATGCACAAAATTGAATTGTACGACATTGCTGGTCGTTTGATTCAAACCTGTGCACCTACGGGCACAGAACAAAAAATAAATGTAGGTAATTTCGAGAATGGCATATATCTCCTTGTCATTCACGATAAGAACAACTTCACGGAGAACAGAAGGTTGGTCATTCAACATTAATGACCTTCATATATTTTCAAAAGAGGCTGCACATTTTGCGGCCTCTTTTTAATTGTGTTTGACTCCCTTTTTATACGGCGTATACTTACAGAGTGAGTAATAAGCTCTGATAAATTATTACAACAATTGCCTAGCAAAAGCCCCTCGCAAGAGGGGCTTTTGTATTTTTCGGTTGCAAAGAGGGGTGGATCGGTACATACTTAGTTCAGCATTCCCACGTTTCGTGGTGGACGGCTCCACTCACATAGGCAATTGTGTTGGAGTTTTGGACCCGCTCACCACAAAGTGTGGGAAGCGCGCTCAAAAAAATAAAACCACCGAACTTTCGTTCGGTGGTTTTATTTTGAACAAATTAAATTTTCAAAAAAATAATTATTAAAAATTATTTTTTTGAAAATTACTTCACCTGGATCCCAGATCAAGTCTGGGACGACGCAAAGAAATTTTTTTAAAAAAATAAAAAAATTTCTTTGCGTCGGTTATCCACAGTTTTGTGAAAAAAGTATTGCTAGTGCATGTTGCATGTAGGATAATTATTAAGTAAGCGTTTGGTTTATTCAGAAAAAATATTTTTAATTTTTTTTCTGAGGTCGGAATCATTCGCCACTTATAATTAATCAAAAAAAATTTTTATGGCAGCAAAGAAAAAGGCTACAAAAAAGAAGGTAGCAAAAAAGACAACTAAGAAGAAGACAGCAGCAAAAAAGAAGCGCGCTTAGTTCTTCAATTGTTCCCACTTACGAAAGAACGCCCGGCACATTTGTGCCGGGCGTTTTTCGTCTCCAGAGCTTCTCAAGCGGTGCATTTCTGCGTTGCTGCGCTCGTTTGCTCCCGCAACGTACCTCAAGTACGTCTTGGTCACAAGCCTCGCTTGCGCCTTGAACTGCATCCACTTGAAAAGCTCTGAATTCCTGCCTATGAGGTTTCTGTATCATCAAACTTGCTATATATAGTGTCACATGGTCTAAAAGTCTCACGTAAGTGTTTCTGTGTT
>CAZRTW010000040.1:0-675 GCA_964603145.1 uncultured Candidatus Saccharibacteria bacterium
TTTACGCAGCATGATCTCAACGATGTCGGTGAGATAATACTCCCCTTGTGCATTTGCATTCTTAAGCTTTGGAAGTGATTCCAAAAGCCAAGCCTGATCAAAGGAAAAATATGCAGGATTAACTTCAAGAATATTTTTCTCTTCTTCTGTTGCATCCTTGGCCTCCACAATGCCGATAATTTTTCCATCTACATCTCGCTTCACGCGGCCGAACCCAAGAAACGCTGTTCGCCACTCATGAAAATCAGGCAGACTAACGGTCGCCATAGCAATCTTGGCACTATTTTTTTCGCGTGTTTCGGCAAGCGCTCGTATGGTTTCTGGAGAAACAAATGGGTGGTCAACGTACTAAACAACGACACCGGTTGTATCTGTTGTAAGAAATTCTTTCGCAGAGAGCACCGCATGCCCCGTGCCAAGCTGCTCTTCCTGTACTGCATAACGATATGAATCACCAAGCATCTCCATAACCTTCTCACGCTTCTGACCAACGACAATAATCGGATCGTTAGTGAGTCCTGAAGCCCGCACTGCATCAATCACATGAGAAATAAGTGGTTTGCCGTTTAGAGGCACCAATGCTTTGGGGAGCTCACTTTGCATGCGCTTTCCATGTCCGGCGGCGAGGATGATGACAGCTGTTTTATTCATGATATTCATTATACAAATCTAAAA
>CAZRTW010000040.1:685-4671 GCA_964603145.1 uncultured Candidatus Saccharibacteria bacterium
TCTTCGGTGCGCCTGCGTAAAAATTAAGATCGCAGTAATCATAAGTATCTTTATTAAAATTCTTCACAATACCACCCGCCTCTTTTACAAGAAACGTGCCGGGAGCGAAATCATAATCGAGACCCCAGGGCTCGCACATGATAGCACCATCGAGTTTGCCAGAGGCAATCATACGAAAAACCCAACCAGCGGCAATTGGACGAATTGTTCCCGTTCGCTTCTCAAGTTCAGAGAGTATGTACGTATTTCTTCCAGGTGTGGTACGAACTTCAAACGCTACATACGCTTCATTCAGAGCACGAGTGCTCACATGCATCGGCTTCTCATTTATAAATGCACCGAGCCCCTTTTCGGCCCAATACATTTCGTCCGTAATAAAATCGTAGATAGCTGAAAAAATTACTTCACCATCTTTGATAAGCGCGAGCATGGTTGAACAAAAATTAAGTCCGCGTGTGTAGTGCCCAGTGCCGTCGATTGGATCGCAAAGCCAAAAAAGTGGTGCACTTCTGTCCCCGCCTTCTTCTTCGCCAACGAATGTAATTTCAGGATGCACTTTTGCAAGTTCTTCTCGTAGGAATCGTTCGATTTTGCCGTCAATTTCTGTTACCACATCTGCAGCATGGCCCTCATTCTTTACATCAGTAATCCCCGCCTTTCCAAAAGATGGAAGGCTGATTTCTCTTGTTCTACGGACTATTGGGAGGACTGTGTCTTTGTAGGGCATGGGGAGAGTATAGCAAATCGAAAGATATCTTATAGTAATTGACTAAATTATTTATTGTTGTAGAGTTATCAGTAAATTACTTGTATTTAGTTTTCAAAGCGGGAAACATGCTTGCCCGTTTCGAACACTAAATACGAGTGTTATGAAACAATCAATATCACAGAGGCTGACATACAAGCCTCTCAAAAAAGGCAGGTACCGCTGCAACCAACGTCCTGGTGACGGGATTATTACTAACCCTGACAGGCACCGCTGGAATTTGGGCCGAGCAGAAGAAAATGCCCGGAAACAAAAGGAGCGCGAAATACAAAGGCAGAATGCAAAAAAGAAAAAGCAATGGTGGGAGTAGCAATCTCCATAATCATTGCGGGCTATGGATCTATTTTTGATCCATAGCTTTTTTTGTGCAGATGTGGTCACAAATAATTCCTCACCAGCTCTCACGGAGACCGCGAGTACGCTTATCGGTCATTACATGACCAGTACAGGTTTCCGATACTTTTAAACGAGTACATTAAAAAATATAACGGAGAACCTTTTCGATTCTCCGACGAAAGCCAAGCAGTTGGCTTTCTTGGGGTCACACAAGAAAAAAGGCCACCCGCAAAGGTGGCTCTTTTTTCTACGTGTGAGCCTTTAACAGTTAGAACCCAGTGATTCCTTGCCCTGCAAGGCGGATTAGTGCTTTTTCAGTATACCAGTTCAACCCTTCTCGTGCGTCTATATTGGCCTCTAAAAGTGACAAAAGTGACAGTCCTTGGACTAAAATAGCCTTCTTGACGAGAATAGCAAAAAGCCGTAGTCAATTCAACCGTGCTTGACATATATACTAATATGTGATATACTTAGCGTAAGTTTAAAACCAACTCTTTTTATGAAGAATCAACTTTTATTTGTATGCGCTTTATTTGTATGCGCGTTGACCATGTCAACGAAGACAAATGCCCAAAGGACAGCCATTTTAATCACTTCGCCTGGCGGAGGAAGTTACAATGTAGGCGATACCCTTCATGTTAAATGGGTAACGATGCCTGGGATAACGCGGCCGATACAAATAGGCTTACGGGACTGGAGGTACGACCCCAATTTAGCAAGTGGCGAAGAAACTATTATCGCCAGCATGCCAAACACCGGCAGCTATGACTGGGTGATACCGGCACACTTGGGGATGTTATCGTATCCTCACAGTACGCTTGGATGCGACACTCCGGTATATCAAATTGCTTTGTATCTGGGCGTAGGCGGGTCAGATAGTTTTCAGCTATCAACTGGATTCATCATCAACCCCTCGCACACAACGACAGAGATAAGCATACCAGAGGAAAATGAAAGCACAGTTGCTTATCCGAATCCTGCGACAGAAGTTGTGACTGTTAGGTCATCTTCAAAAACTTTTTCGGCCAGAATAATAAATATGGCTGGGCAAGTTGTCAGAGAGAGGAATGGTAGCAATAGTATCACTGAATTTCAGGTAAAAGACCTGCAGAATGGAAATTACATTATTGAAATAAACGACGGCTCAAAAATGGAACACAAAAGATTTTTGAAACAATAGTTTATTTGAAAAACGCAGAAAAAAACGAATGAGGCAAACATCAAAAGTGTTTGCCTCATTTTTTATTCAAAAAATCCACAGTACTCCGTTTGAGACGAATACAAAGCGAGAGCGGACATACTGTCCGCTCTCGCTTTACTTAAAGTACAATATTCTTCAATTAGCCTGCACTCTCACCACTGCCGGTACTAGTCTGGCCAAGAGAGCAGACAAAATCCCACTTTTGGTCGCTAGCGTTTACAGACCACATTTCGCCATGATCAATTCCATGCGACTTCGTAGTTACAACGGAATAGACCTTACTGTCCTTATTCTGACTCCAGAAATAAGTGGAGATATCATAGAATACACCGGCTGGTGGTGGACTTATTTTAGTAAAGTCCAGAATTTTTTCTCGAGCAGAGAGTACAGGTGCTTGATCTTGAGCATCTGCTAATGCGAGCATCCGCACTCCTGATGGCATAACCTTAGAAAACACGACGTAGTGACTGTCATAGCTCCATTTCGGGTTAACGACATCTCCGCTATATTGGAACGAGACCGGAGAAACAATACCGCTACTAACACCCTTGATTCCGCCCCAACCGTTGTTTCCTCCAGAAACCGTAAATGCTATGGCAGATTTTGTCGGCGAGAGGACGGCAGAAGTAAATGCGCTATTCGTGACAGCGATAGATTTGTCTGTAGCGGCATAAATATTACTTGGCAGCTCCGCTAGCGTAACAGCGACGTTTCCATTCAAAAGAATCGACTTCTTATCAGCGCTAATTGTAAGCTTCTGTCCGTACTGTGTTTCTTGAAATTGATTTTGTTGGTTTACACAAAATTTTGCTCCAAGCGGTTGACCTGGTATACCAGAGCCACCTGCGCCAGATTGTTCATTAACTGAGGTTTTTTGTGTCTGTTGTGAAGCTGGCAAGCTTGAACCTCCTATACTAGAGTTTTCCTGAGCCGCCGTCTGCTGTGAAAGAGGCTGAACATTTTGCTCGGGTTGAGTTCCTTTTTTATTCAGCACAATATACCCTGCGACCCCCGCGACTGCGACGATTGCTATTATTACAAATAATACATTCGCGAATCCTTTTTGATTCATAATTTTACCGTTAATATTAAAAATAATCGACTCTAATAAGATTTTAAAACGATCAAATTATACCATACTGGCTGATATTTCTGGGAACTGAGGAGAACCTTATCGCGAATGGGTACCCAAGAGTATGCTTGAACTATTTACACATGCCCCGAATCTGTGTCATTTCAATATTCCAACTCATGCCGTTTTAAGAAAACCCACTTCCGACTTATACCCTGTTTTCGGCGATAAAGCATTTTCGTTGTACTCAATTTTCATCCCAGTCTAAAAACCATCTTTGAAACAGTCGCTTTTTCGCTTGCCAGTTCCAAGCTCGCTGTTACATTGGAGAAGGACGAGCATATCAAAGCTTATCCATGCAAAAGAAATTATCAACGGCTTTGCAGACGCCTCAACCGCCCTCGCGGGACTGCACTTATAAAAATAATTTCATATATGTATGGATACAAAACTCTCATGGACAACCGTCCAAAAGCGCGTGTGCGATCTCGTTCCCCAAGAAGTTAACCCCCGCAAGATTTCCGACAAGCAGATGTCGGACTTGAAGCGGAGCCTCAAGCAGTTCAACCTCGTCGAGATTCCCGTCGCAGATGCGGACGGAAAAATTCTCG
>CAZRTW010000040.1:4681-7220 GCA_964603145.1 uncultured Candidatus Saccharibacteria bacterium
AGCGTCTCAAGGCCATGCAACTGCTCGGCCGTGGCGACGAGCTCATCGACGTGCGCGTGCCAAACCGCCCGCTCACGGAGGAAGAATCCAAGCGGTACCTCATTGCCTCGAACGCCCTCGGCGGAGATTGGGATTTCGACCTGCTCAAGTCTTTTGATATGCCCCTACTCGTGGACATAGGCTTCGATCAAATCGAACTCTCCAAGCTCATAGACGAGGACAAGAAAGTCGTCGAGGACGATTTCGACGTGGAGGCGGAAGTGAAAAAGATAAAAAATCCCGTCGTGAAGCTCGGCGACATCATCCAGCTCGGAAGCCACCGCATCCTCTGCGGAGATTCGACCAAGCCAGAGAATCTCAAGAAGCTCTTCGGCGACGAGCGCGCATCCATGATCTATTCCGACCCTGTCTATAACATCGACTTCAACTATGGAGGCGGTATGGGTGGTAACAAAGATTATGGCGGTAACGTACAGGACACCAGATCATACAAGGAGTACTACCAGTTCATCCGCGACAGTCTCGACGCGGGACTTTCCGTATCAAAGCCAGACACGCATGTCTTCTACTACTGCGACCAGAATTACATCGGCCTCATCCAAGGCGTGTATCAGGATACAAACCTCGAGAACAAGCGCGTCTGCCTGTGGCTCAAAAATAGCCAGAACCCGACACCGGGTGTAGCGTTCAACAAGGCGTACGAGCCGTGCGTGTACGCTATTCGCGGACGGCCGTATCTTGCGACCGAACAGACGGCATATAACGAAGTCATGAACCAAGAGTTCGGCACGGGCAACTCCATGTACGACGAGGTGGATATCTGGCTCGCTAAAAGGATCGCAGGCAAAGACTACGAGCATGCGACCTCGAAGCCTATTACTCTCCACGAGAAGGCCATCAAGCGCTGTACGAAGGCGGGAGACATAATCCTCGACAGTTTCCTTGGCTCAGGCTCGACCCTGCTCGCTGCCGAGCAGTTGGGGCGTACGGTGTACGGCCTCGAGCTTGAGCCTTTGTTCTGCGACCTCATCATTCGCCGATGGGAGCAGTTAACAGGAAAGACGGCAGTCATTACAAGCCATGAAGAAGCATAAAATACAACACAAGTTCATACAGGAATTGCAGAACGCGCCGATTGTTCAAGCGGCTTGCGACAAACTCGGCGTGTCGCGTAACTGCTATTATCGCTGGCTTAAGAAAGACCCTGCATTCGCCCGTGAGGCAGAGCAGGCTCTTTCTCAGGGCGAGGCTCGTGTGAACGATATAGCGGAGAGTGTCGTCTTGCGAGGCATCCAGAAACAGGAATGGGTGCCAACCAAGTACTGGCTCGACCACAGGCATGAGAAGTTCAAGAAAGGAACGGAGTGGAAGAACAGCGAACGACCGCCTGTGCGCTTTGACCACACCAAGCGCAAAGAAATGCTCAAAAAGTGGTTTCGACAACCGCCGTCAGTTACGGAAGAGCCGAAGGCTACTTAATTTTCTTTCCGTCGAAATAGAATTCGTCGATTCTCCAATTCTCTCCTGTCTCGACTGCTTCTCTCGTATCTTCTCCGATGTAATGCGCCTTGAGCGACCAAGTGTTTCGGAGAGTCGCGCCGTAGCTATTCTGACTGTCGACATAAGACATCACCTCGAACGAGTTGGTGTCTTTTTCGTCCTGCTTCACAACTGGTGACGTGCTGAATTTTGCGGTTGATGGAGACTTGAGCGTGTCTCGAACGTACGACCTCGCAAATGAATTAATCGCGCTCTTTTTCACGTTCACTACTTGCTGTGCCGAAAGTTGAACGGGCGCGCTCGGTTGCGTATCACTACTAGCGATTGCGACTATCATGATGACAAAAAGCGGAATAGCTACGAGAACTATCTTTCTTCCTAGCGTCCAAACGTATATCTTCCCATGGCAGTGCGGGCATCTGCTTGCCTTCGGGTCTACCTCTAATTTGCAATGCGGGCACTTTTTAATTGTATTCATAAACTCTAGCGGGGTTTATTTGCAAACAACTCAGAATCTTCTGTGAATAAGAGACTCCTCGCCGTTGCTACAGAAACCTTTCGGCTTCTGTACGTACCCGTTTCCAGGTACGACCCGCTAGAGTGACTCGGACGAGGAGTCTCTTATTCTCTAGCGGGAGTTTCGACCATATCCTTTGTTACCAAAGGGGTTAGGTCTCTTATTAACTTATAAACAAACAATAGCATTTTGACCGCTATTATTCCAGACCATTCTATCGCAGTCCCATTGGCTTGCTAAGAGTAGACGCGAGTATGCGACGAAATCGCTAGTCTGCATAGACTATGCACCACCAATAGGTCTGTCATTAATATATACATGGAGACGAACGTAGTTGGAAAAATTCCAAACAATATATCAATAACTGAGACGAGAATAAGGTATTGTTTATACGCTAGAAAATCGACAGAGTCGGACGAACAACAGGCTCTGTCTATTTATTCACAAATAAAGGAAATTTTGGCAATATCAGAGCGAGTGAAATTGAACGTCGTAAATATAAAAAGAGAATCTCACTCAGCA
>CAZRTW010000040.1:7230-7700 GCA_964603145.1 uncultured Candidatus Saccharibacteria bacterium
CAGGAAAGGAACGTATGACGGAATTCTGACATGGGCACCAGATAGATTAAGTAGAAATGCTGGCGACTTAGGAAGTGTCGTCGATTTGATGGACCAGCGGAAGTTGATTCATATTCAGACATACGGACAGACATTCTCAAATTCTCCGAACGAGAAATTCCTCCTAATGATTCTCTGTTCGCAAGCGAAACTGGAAAACGACAATAAGAGCATAAACGTGAAGCGAGGGTTGAGAGCAAGAGTAGAGATGGGTCTATGGCCGTGTAAACCGCCGACTGGATATACGAAGTACAAGCGAATGGATCAAAAGTGCGAGTCGGTCATCGACATAGAACGTGCGCCGATAATAAAGCAGATGTTCGAGAAGATTGGACATGACGGCTGGAGCGGACGAAAAGTGTACCAGTGGCTGAAACACGATATAGATTTTAGGACTGAAAACAACATCCATTTGAGTCTTGGAAATCTGT
>CAZRTW010000041.1:0-7569 GCA_964603145.1 uncultured Candidatus Saccharibacteria bacterium
GAATTGTTATTAAGCAGAATACGCTTTCAGCGATTCTTGGACGATAAAAATTTATGATACAGGCAAACAAACTAACAAAAATATTTATCTCCGGCGATCAGAAAATTATCGCGCTCAATGAACTTACTTTTTCTGTACCTGAGGGTCAGTTTCTTACCGTAACAGGGAAGTCCGGTTCAGGAAAATCTACACTGCTCTATCAATTAGGTCTTCTTGATGTGCCAACGTCCGGTCAGGTTTTGATTGACGGAAAAGATATGGTGCCGGTTTCTGAAAATAATCGTACCACCACGCGTCTTAACGACCTCGGATATATTTTTCAGGACTACGCAATTTTGCCGTCGCTTACTGCGCTCGAAAACACTGTCGTGCCACTACTTATGCAAGGGTATAGCGAGCGCCAAGCTGAACACAAAGCTAAAGAAGCTCTTAAACGTGTTGGGTTGCTTGATCGCATGAATAATCTGCCGAGTCAGCTCTCGGGTGGACAGCAGCAGCGTGTGGCAATCGCGCGAGCGATTGCCCACAGTCCAAAGATCATCTTTGCCGACGAGCCAACAGCGAACCTCGACTCTGAAACATCTGATCAAGTTATAAAGTGTTTTATTGATCTCAACAAAGAAGGTCAGACGATCGTGATGGTTACGCATGAACCAGAATATGCAAAACTCGCGCACCGCACGATCCTTATGGCTGACGGTAAGATCATCAGTGATGTTTTGAACCATTCAGGCAAACAAAAAGGCGAGTAATTGTGGTGTCGCCTAATGTTTGCGCTTATTGCGCTTGGCCTGTATTAGCAGGATTATAAACACAATGAGCATAGGCGCACGTTTTTGTTACTCAAATCCTAGCACTTTCTTACATTATTTGCATTTTCCTCTGAAAACTATAATCTTCTAATTGTATGCACTTCCATGTGGTTACGTTGTTCCCAGAAGCCTTCGACTCATACCTTAAGGAGTCGATTATTGGCCGCGCGATCACTGAAAAGAAAATTTCAGTTTCCTTCGTGAATCCACGTCTTTTTGTTACAGGCAAGAAGTACAAGCGTGTGTGGCCAGACGGCAATGTTTCTCAAATCGTGGACGATCGGCCATATGGCGGTGGTCCGGGTATGATTATCCGTGCCGAGCCTGTTCTTGCCGCAGTTGAATCAATTTCTAAAAAAATTGCTCGTCGAAAAAACGCAAAAGTAAAAATTATTAATTTTGCGCCCGGCGGAAAAAAATTCACGACAAGCTATGCAAAGGCAGCGGCAAAAAAATACACCGATATTATTTTTCTCTGTGGTCGTTATGAAGGCATTGACGCCCGCGTGGCAAAAATTTTGAAAGCTGAAGAAATTTCGATCGGTGACTATGTGCTCACTGGGGGAGAGCTTCCTGCGATGGTGCTCATTGACTCAATGGCCCGCCAAATTCCCGGAGTGCTTGGCAAATTTGAGTCTCTTGAAGAAGAGCGCATTTCATCCGGTGAATTTTACACACGGCCTGAAATACTCGAGCATAAGGGCAAAAAGTATCGAGTGCCGAAAGTTCTGCTCTCTGGTGATCATAAAAAAATCGAAGAGTGGAAAAAAGGTAAATAAAAAAGAGCGGACAACTAGTTGTTGTCCGCGCTTTTTATTTCTTTGACAGAACTTGCGTTCGTCTTTTGAGACGGGCGTCATTCCTGACAATTTCGCCTTTCTCACAATCAAATTCAATCGCGTCTCCTGGGATGAGTATCCTTTCATTTTCTTTATCGCCGGTAATTTGATTATATGATACATATACTCCGTTAAGTACCATGTAATCAACGATAATCACAATTAACTCGCTCCCTTCTTCATTTGTGATGATGTGTATAAACTCACAAACATCGCCTACCTTTTCCTTGTACCCGGCTTGCTTATAGGCGGCAACAGCGTCCGTTTTCACAGTACGCTTACTTATGAAAGCCTCAGATTCTGGGGTGGCAGGAAGAGAGTTGAAGATCTTGTTGTATTTTACATCTGGTCTTCCCAGTATATTTTTTAATAATGTCAGAAGAGTCAGGTGTCCTCCTTCATTAGCTGGGCCACGATATGCAATCACCTTTGTAATTATATTGGCTATAATGATTCTACCAATTTTCCTACGCAGGGATTCAAACGTGTGTGTGATGAGGTGCCCGGAAAACTCGGTTCCAATCAGTAATATTCTTTTTTTAGCCATCAGTAAGTGGTTTTGGTTTGCTTTTTTATAACACGAAAATGGTGAAATAGCAATGTGCCTGAAGCTCGACCGTAGTGCTCCTTTTTGTTAGGCTTTCAATATGAATACCTCGCAGGTCTGCATAAATTGTCAGACTAACTTTCAAATTGAGTCCGACGACTTTGAGTTTTATAAAAAAATTGGAACTCCGCCGCCGACACTGTGCCCGCATTGTCGCATGATCAGGCGATTGCACTATCGTAACGAGCGAGTTTGGTACAGACGTACGTGTGCTGCAACAGGAAAGAGCGTGCTTACGATGTATCATCCGGACTTACCGCTCACAGTGTATGATGAAGCCTATTGGAAAAGCGATAGCTGGGATCCAATTGATTTCGGGAGAGAATACGATTTTTCTCGTAGTTTCTTCGAGCAATTCAGTGAGCTTTTTAATGCCGTTCCTCACCCCAATCTCATTCAGAAGAATAATGTTGGCAGTACCTATACCCACTACACAAGTGATGATAAAAATTGCTATTTTTGCGCGAGCGCAGTTCACTGTGAGGACAGTTCATACTTATTTACTTCTGTTGTCCGTGTAAAGAATTCTCTCGATATTCATATGTCGTCCGACTGTGAATATTCATATCAGCTTGTCGACTGTGCTAAATGTAATCGTGTCGTTTTTGCGCAAAATTGTGAGGGGTGTGTTGAATCTGCACTTCTCTATGATTGTCGAAATTGTACCAACTGCTTTGGTTGTGTGGGTCTTCGCAACGCGCAGTATATGATTTTTAATGAGCAGTACACTAAAGAGGAATATCAAAAAAAGATTACAGAATACCGGAACGGTAGTTATGCCACGCTAGAGTCCGCTCTCACTACATTCAAAGACCTCAAGCTTCGATCCCCACACAAATATGCCATGATAATCAACGCGCATAATGTGCTTGGTGACGATATTTCAAATGCACGTAATTGCCGATACTGTTTTATGGTCCGAGAGAATGTCGAAAATTGCAAATACTGCTATCGAGTGTGGGGAAATACAAAAGACGGCTGGGACACATTTCTTGCTTGGGACGGCGCTGAACTTTTTTATGAAGTCGTAAGTATTACTAGCCAGCGAGTGTATTTTTCCGCTTATATTTGGGGTGGGAATGATATTGAATATTCATACAACTGCTTTGATTGCAGTAATTGTTTTGGTTGTGTCGGTTTGCGCAGTAAATCGTATTGCGTATTCAACAAGCAATATTCCAAGGAAGAATACGGAGAACTCGTCTTAAACATTAAAGAGGCGATGAGGGCAAGCGGGGAATACGGCGAGTTCTTTCCCACATCTATTGCTCCCTTTGCTTATAACGAGACTATTGCGCAGGATTACTTTCCGCTTAGTAAAGACGAAGCAATTGCAAAGGGCTATACATGGCGCGATCCTGAAGTGAAACACTATGATATCTCCGTTGAGACAGATGCAATTCCGGATTCTATTTTTGATGTTACTGATGCTATGACAAAAGAAGTCATAGCCTGCGCGCATGCAGGCTCTTGCCAGGAACAATGCTCTACGGCTTTTCGAATCACGCCAGATGAACTTCTTTTTTATCGAACAATGAAAGTTCCGCTGCCGCGTCTCTGTCCAAGCTGCCGTCATTATGGTCGTGTAAAAATGAAAACCCCGCTTAATCTTTGGCTTCGTGATTGCATGTGTGAACAATCTGGACATGATCACGAAGGGACGTGTCCAAACGAATTTCAAACAGCTTACGCACCCGAGCGCCCTGAAGTTATTTACTGCGAAGCATGTTATAACAAGGAGATACTCTAATGGAAACGAGGAACTGCAAAAATTGCACAAATGACTTTGTATGTACAACCGACGACCTTGGGTTCTACGAGAAAATTGGCGTGCCTATGCCAACGCTCTGTCCTGACTGCCGGTACCAGCGGCGAATATCGGATCGTAATGAATGGGAGCTGTATCGCCGTAATTGTTCGAAATGTAGTGCGGGAATGGTCTCTATTTATAATCCGGAATACACAGGACCGATATATTGTACAAACTGTTGGTGGGCCGATGACTGGGACAGACTTCAATATGGAGCGGATTTTGATTTCTCCCGTCCGTTTTTTGAGCAGTTTAAGGAACTGCGCGAGCGCACGCCAAAATTAAGCATCGCCCATCCGCGATGTATTAATAGCGAATACACGAATCAGTCGCAGGATTTAAAAAACTGCTACATGATATTCGGCTCTGATCAAAGCGAGGACTCAATGTATGGGTCGCTTTATTTCAAAGGGAAAGAGTGCGTTGATTGCCATCGTGTCCTTACTTCAGAACTTTTATATGAGTGTCTCAACTGCGTGAATTGCTCACGATCGGCCTACCTCGAAGATTGTACTGACTGTACTGAAAGCTATTTCCTTAAAGACTGTAAAGGCTGTACGAGCTGTTTCGGCTCGGTGAACCTACGCAACAAATCATATTGCTGGTTCAATGAGGAACTCTCGAAGGAAGAATACAAGCAAAGGCTTTCGGAGTTCGTTTTTTCTCGACCTAATATTACCGAGGCTCTGAAGAAGCAGCGCGAGCTTTCACTTACGCTGCCGAAAAAATATTACCAAGGCCAGAAGATTGTGAACTCTACCGGTTCATACATCGACGACGTAAAAAACTGCAAAAATAATTTTTGCATGTTTGATGCTGAAGATTCAAATTACTGCCAAGATGCATGGCATGTAAAAAATTGTATGGACGTGACCGAAATGGCATTTAACGAACTCGATTATGAAATGGAAGGTATTGGCTACTCGGCGCGTTCGATTGGCTGTTCCCGTACATGGAATATCTATGACTCTTGTTACACCGAAAACTGCTTTAGTTGTGACTCCATTTTTGGCTGTGTGGCGCTCAATAAAAACAAATATTGTATTTTGAACAAGCAATACGAAAAAGAAGAGTACGAAGAAATGAAAGCCAAGATTATCGAGCATATGAAAAACACGGGGGAATGGGGTGAGTTTTTCCCAACAACGATTTCTCCATTCGCGTATAACGAAACAGTTGCTCAACATTATTTTCCGATGACCAAAGAAGAAGTTTTAGCAAAAGGTTGGCGTTGGCATGATCGCGATTCGCGCGACTACAAAGTAACACTTAGTCACAGCGATGTTCCCAAAACTATATCTCTTACTGGAGACGGGATATTAAAGGAAATTATCAGCTGCAGTTCGCAGGATACTGAAGAGGGGAAGCGGGAACACACAGCCTGCGCGACGGCTTTTCGAATAACTTCTGATGAGCTTAGTCTTCATAAGAAAATGAACATGCCGCTACCGGAGCATTGTTTTCCATGTCGTTTCCGCGATCGTTTAAACCGCCGTACACCGCGCAAGCTTTGGCACCGAGCATGTATGAATGAAGGTTGTACGAATGAGTTTGAGACAAGTTACTCACCTGAACTTCCTGAAATTATTTTTTGTGAATCGTGCTATCAGCAAGTGGTAAATTAAAAATGGTTTCACTGGGACGATCGTCCCAGTGAAACGCTTGAGGAATTCATGGAAACCCGAAACTGCCAAAATTGTAAAACGGATTTCACCATCGCGCCGGATGATTTTTCTTTTTATGAAAGAATGAAAGTTCCTGCGCCGACGTTTTGTTCTGATTGTCGGCTTCAACGGCGCTATGCATGGCGCAATGAGCGTGCGCTTTTTAAAGCCGTGTGTGGTCTTTGTAATAAGAATGTTCTCTCTATGTATCCTACCGAGCGCACCTATCCGGTGTATTGCCGTGATTGCTGGCTTGGGGACGGATGGGATCCATTTAACTTTGGCATGGATTATGATTTTTCCAGACCGTTTTTTGAGCAGTTTAAGGAACTCTTGAACAAGGTTCCATGCATGAATCTTATGCAGGTGCGGGGTGTGAATTCGGATTATGCTAACGGATATGTTGGCGCCCGCAATGCATATTTATCGTATTCGGTTGTAGACGCGGAAGATGTTATGTATTCCCGAAATGTCGATATATCCCGATTTATTATGGACTCTCTTGGGGTTAATGATTCCGAACGTGTGTATCATACGGTCCATGCAGCGGGGAGCTATGACATCGTGTACTGCCAGCAGATACGCTCCTGCATGAACAGCGCATTTCTTTTTGATTGCACGAATTGCTCGTATTGTTTTATGAGCGCAAATCTGCGAAATAAGAAATACGTTTTTCGTGGAGAGCAGTGCACCAAGGAGGAATACGAGCAAAAAATGAAAGAGGTGGATTTGGGAAGTTATGCGACATTCACAGCGCTAGTAGAGGAATTTAAAGCAGTAAAAGAAAATGCACTTCACCGATATGCTGACATGCTGAAGTGCGTGAATACTACCGGCGATTCGCTGACGAACATGAAAAACTCGCAGTTTTGTTTTGAGGCCTATGACAACGAAGATACAAAATGGACGTCGCGTGCCATGGGAAACAAAAATACGTACGACATAAACAATATGCGTCGGTCCGAGCTTGTGTATGAATATGTATCGCTTGGCGAGCAGTCAAACAATGTCATGTTTTCTTGCTCACTTATCGGTGCTTCTACAAATACACAATATTCAACATGGTCGAGCGGATCTAATCTTTTTGGTTGTGTCGGTATTCGAAATGGAAATTATTGTATTTTGAATAAGCAATATTCGGAAGAGGAATACAAAGAAATTTTGCCTAAAATTATCGAACATATGAATGCTATGCCGTATGCGGGGAATAACGGGCGCGTCTATGGGTATGGAGAATTTTTCCCGATCGAGCTGTCTCCATTTGCTTATAACGACACCAATACACAGGAACATTTTCCGCTTACAGAAAAAGAAATTCGAGAAGAGGGGTATGCATTTCGTGCGCCTGAAGCGAGAGCGCATTCGGCGACGAAGATGGCAGGAGATTTGCCGGATCATATCCGCGATGTGTCTGACGAAATTTTAAAAGATATTATTGCCTGCGAACATACCGGCGAGGCGTGTGTGCATCAGTGTACGGAGGCTTTTCGTATAACGCCTGATGAGCTTGCGCAATATCGTCGCGTTGGTCTGCCGATCCCGCGCCTATGTCCGAATTGCCGGTACTATACGCGCTTGGCATATCGAAGACCGTGGAAGCTCTGGCATCGAAAATGTATGAATGATGGTTGTCTGAATGAATTTGAAACGCCATACGCCCCAGAGCGGTCGGAAACAGTTTTTTGTGAATCGTGTTATCAAAAAGAGGTGATTTAGAGCCCATGTATTGTTCATAAGGCCACAGAATGTGGCTTGTGACAAAGAAAAGTAATCCCCGAGGGGGATTTGCAGTATTTAGGGCTATTTGGGTGTATAATAAGGGCACAATTTATTAGGT
>CAZRTW010000042.1:0-7393 GCA_964603145.1 uncultured Candidatus Saccharibacteria bacterium
TTTACATATCCTTCTTCATAATTATTTTTTACAAACATGACTTCGGCGCCTTCCTTCAGTTTGAGTTCCGGATGAGCAAGTGTGCTTTTCTTCAGGGCTTCAACAATAAGATCATTTCCCTTCCCCGACATTACAAAAACTTTTTCTTCAGTTTGGAGGCGACCAAGTTCTCCAAGATTTATTGCATCCACATCCACATTGTGTGTATATAATTTTGTCGGAAGCACCGCAGATACAGATGCATTCAAACGACCCTTAATAAGAGCCGTGTGCGAATCCTCGATAGAATTGCTTCGCATAGCATTCAAAATTTCCAAAAAGTTTTGGTCTTCCTGACGATGTTGTTCTGTGAGATAGCAGACCGCGGGCTTCATCATTTTCCAAGCACAGGAATGAATGACCATATCGCTCTCAGGAATTTCTGGTTCTATGATTTGCTCTCCAGAGTCGTAATCAAAAACAAGTTCGCCTTGAGGTGCGGCAGGCTGTGCCTGCCGCACCGTGCCACTCTTTGTGACTGGCGGAAGCTGAAAAAAATCACCAGAAAGAATTACCTGCAGTCCACCAAACGGCAAATCGTTTCGCTTGAATCGGCGACACACACGCTCGACCATGTCGAGGCGATGCGCATGGAGCATCGAAACTTCGTCAATAATAAGCACACGAGCTTTTTCAAAACGTTTCCAAAGATATTGTTTTTGTTCAAGAAGATCAAGATCGCGCTCGGTAAGTTCTTCGCGAATCCCAATCCCCGACCAGCCATGAATGGTCTGACCATTCATGTGCGTCGCAGCGATACCAGTCGAAGCAGTGATGGCAACAGTAATATCATGCTCGTCGAGCCACTTGATATATTCACGAAGTGTATGCGTTTTGCCCGAACCGGCAGAACCGGTGAGGTAAATATTGAGTCCGGTCTTCATGATGTCGAGCGCTTCCTTTTGAGTCATGTATCCGATTATACACGAGCCATCTAATAAAAAGATAAAGAAAAAATAAAGCCCCGGTTGTCAATTCCGGGGCCACACACCTTATGAAAACTGATCCGTTCGCGGTAAACACCGAAAACCAGAACGATAGGGTTTAGATAGGGCCTAAGGGGCCGCAAAAAACCTTTTATTTGATATTAAGGATTTAAAAGAAAAGAAGCAACAGCGGAATGCCCCATTAGTCCAGGTCGCAAATTGAATATACTCTGGGATGATTGTTACCGCTGTTGCCGGTGCTTATGAGCAGCCGATATTTTAGCTCATATTTTTATTTTCTGTCAACAAAAATCCCCGGTTGCGCGTAGCGCAACCGGGGATTTTTAATTCATTACCTTAAAATATCTGAAAGTTCAGAAAGTGGTATTCGTGCTTCAAAATCCCCTGCTGCGTAGGCTGCTACTTGGTAGCGAGGAAAAATCATCACGAGATTTGTTCCATCGAGATAGAAAAACTGAAGAGCCTCCGGAGAAGGTGCTGTACCCATTCGGACCCAGTCTTCTATACTTTCGTCCACTTTCTGTCCGAGACGGCTTTCCAATTCTTTCGTTACGAGCACTTTAGATTTTGCAGAAAGGACATCGAGATAGCGAGCGTCAGGTTTAAAAAGACCTTCGAGCGTCACTTCGTTTCCAGATGCATCAAAGGTTATAGTTTTGAAAAATCCATTTGGATGCGCTCCGCCAGTATCCTGATATATGGCAAACACATATGAGATCATATTGTTCCCGCCAGAATATTTTTTATAAGTAACGCTTGTCTCGTACCAACGGCCAGTTTCTTTGAGACGAGCCATTTCGCGATCATCGAGCATTTCTTTTGTATCTATAGCAAATTGGTTTTCCTGTACCTTAATCCAATTTTCCACAGTGAGGCGCGCCTTAGCATCAGCCTCAGCAGTGAGACCCGTCTTGCTTGGATATGTTGCACCAAATGTTACATAGTCAGTTTTCTTTTCATATTTAAAATCTCCATTTGAGAGCGTTGCACCATCGATAGAACTCGTTGGAGTAACTTCGGTAGCGGTATTTGTAGTCGGCTCGACAACTGCTTCTTTGTTCATGGTCTTCCACCCAAGGAAACCAATAACCGCCGCGAGCACGAGGAGAATGAGAAATTTTTTCATAATAAGTGAAGTATACCCCCAATAATCCCAAATGGGCAAACAAAAAGCCCTTTATGGTGGGCTTTTGTTTATGCCTTTTATTTACTTAGTTTCAGCATCCTGCACCGGACCTTCATCCCCTTTCACTTCTTCTGGTTGAGGTTCTGTCGCGGTTCCAGGTTGCGCGGCACCAGCTTCAGCATTTGCTTTTTGCATAGCCTCACCAATCTTCATCATTTCATTTGAGAGTGCTTCGGTTGCTTTCTTGATTGCTTCCATGTCAGTTCCCTCTTTTGCTGTTTTGAGTTCGGCCATCTTCGCTTCAACAGAAGTTTTTACATCTGCCGGAACTTTATCACCGCCATCCTTCAAACCTTTTTCTGCGGTGAAGAGAACCATGTCAGCAGTATTCTTAACATCGGCAACTTCTTTTTTCTTTGCATCTTCTTCCGCATGAAGTTCTGCATCTTTCTGCATCTTTTCAATTTCTTCTTTTGAAAGACCAGATGATGCTTCAATGCGGATAGATTGTGATTTGCCTGATGCCTTATCCTTTGCAGTTACAGAGAGAATTCCGTTCGCATCAACATCGAAGGAAACTTCAACCTGCGGCATGCCGCGTGGTGCTGGTGGAATTCCGTCGAGAATAAATCGTCCGAGAGATTTGTTGTCAGCGGCCATTGGACGCTCACCCTGCGAGATGTGAATCTCCACACTTGTCTGATTGTCTGCGGCAGTTGAGAAGACCTGTGATTTCTGCGCTGGGATGGTTGTGTTCTTTTCGATGAGCTTTGTCGCAACGCCACCGAGTGTTTCGATGCCGAGTGAGAGCGGGATAACGTCAAGGAGAAGCACGTCGCGCACTTCACCCTTTAAGACTCCACCCTGCACTGCTGCGCCGAGAGCAACAACTTCATCTGGGTTCACACCCATGTGTGGCTTCTTTCCAAAGAATGCTTCCACAGCCGCCTGCATTGCTGGCATACGAGTCTGTCCTCCAACAAGAATGACTTCATTGATTTCTCCAACCTTAAATGGAGATGCTTCAACTGCGCGTTTTGTGATCATCATTGCGCGATCAACGAATTCACGGCAGAGCTCTTCGAGCTCTGCACGCTTCATTGTGCGGACCAAGTGCATTGGACCTGCTTCACCAGAAGTAACGAATGGAATATTTACTTCTGTTTCGATAGCAGTTGAGAGTTCGATCTTTGCTTTTTCAGCAGCATCGTCGAGACGCTGACGAGCGAGCGGATCTTTGCGAAGGTCGATACCATTTTCTTTCTGGAATCCTTCGGCGAGCCAGTTCATGATTTTCTGGTCAACGTCTTTTCCTCCGAGGTGTGAGTCGCCGTCAGTAGATTTTACTTCGATAACATCATCACCAACTTCAAGCACAGAAACATCGAATGTTCCGCCTCCGAAGTCGAAGACTGCAATCTTTTCATTTTTGTTTTTATTGAATCCGTATGCAAGAGCCGCTGCTGTTGGTTCGTTGATGATACGCATGACCTCGAGGCCTGCGATCTTGCCCGCATCCTTTGTTGCCTGACGCTGTGAGTCGTTGAAATACGCAGGCACAGTGATAACAGCTTCTGTAACGGGTTCACCGAGGCGTGCTTCTACGTCCGCTTTGATCTTCTGAAGAATCATGGCAGAAATTTCTTCTGGACGGTAAAACTTATCGCCCATCTTAACTTCCACTCCACCAGAAGCACCTTTCTGCATTTCAAACGGAATCATCTTGAGATCTTTCTGAACCTCAGGATCGTTGAAGTCATGTCCGATGAAGCGCTTGATCTGGTAGATCGTGTTCTTTGGATTTGTGATTGCCTGACGCTTTGCAGTTACACCAACAAGACGGTCGCCATTTTTAGCGAGCGCGATGATAGACGGCGTGGTGCGCATGCCTTCAGAGTTTTCAATAATTTTTGGCTGTCCGCCTTCAATGATGGCTACTGCCGAATTTGTTGTACCCAAGTCGATACCGATAATTTTGCTCATAGTATTTTAATAATTTAAACTTATAAATTTTATAGTTGAATTTTTGTTTCCTGTTCTTTGTTTCTTGTTTTTTATTTCTTAATATCTCCTGCCTGAATCGGACTTACTACTGATGGTGCGGTCATATCAATTGCTCCAAACTGCTTCTCATAATTTTCAACGTTCCTCTGAAAAAAGTTTGCGATTTCCTTTGCGACTTTCGGAGATGTTGCGTATGTTTCAAATGAGTTACCAGAAGTGATTCCAAAAAAGAGAACGTCTTTCCCATACGAACCAACTGCCCCATCTGCATAACGTTTTGGCAATTGATTAAAGTCGAGTTTTGTTACATCAATCATAATTTTGTGAGCTAAGGCTAATAATTTTGTTTCGCAAAGCCGATTATATACTGTGGATAATATTTTGACAAGTATTTAGCGGTCGCTAAAACTATGTTGAATTATACGTAATAGGTGGTATAATTGGTGCGTGAATTTCCTCCCTTTTACTAAGGGGAGGGTTAAGGAGGGCTTCCTAATTTAAAGAACCACCCCTCATTCCCCTCCTGTGTACAGGAGGGGAAGCAAACACAAATCCATGAAAAAAGCAGATTTTTCAAAGAAAATTCTAAATACCCTCTCGGGAAAGCAGGCGCTTAAGGTGGACGACCTTAAGGCTGAAATTGGCGGCAAATTGCCAAAAAAACCCCTAAAAACAGAGGTATACGCCATCAACCGTTCCATCAAGAATCTCGCTGACACGGGGCTTATAGAGCGTCTGGAGGGTGGTCAGAGTGAGTATGCGCGCCTTACGGCTAAAGGGCGGATTAAGGCGAGTAGCCAAAAACTCGATACGAGTAGTTCGCTGGTAAACCCGGCTTGGGATGGCAAATGGCGACTTATCCTTATTGATCTTCCGGAGGATCGAAAGGCGGAGCGCGAAGCGCTCCGCTACCTTCTTAAAAAAGCGGGCTTCATCATGCTGAAGAATTCCGTCTGGGCCTCTCCCTACCCTTTTGAATTTATGTTCGAAAATATTAAAAAAGACTTTGGACTCACATCCGAACTCATGATTGTGGTAACAAACCAAGTAGATATTGAAACGGAAAAGATTTTGTTTGAGAGTTTTGGAAAATAAGAAAATCCACACATAGTTTGCAGTGTGGATTTAATCTTCTTCCCATATCCAATGATACAGGTATGTTTTTTCTGTTGCGGCGAGCACGACGCATATAAGTGCGGTAGTGAATGACCCTATGGAAATCCAGAGTGGCAGTGTGTCGAAAATAAAATACAATATTCCCAAACAACTTAGCACCGCTCCGATAATCCAAAGGATAAATCCTAACCACCGCAGAATGCTGTGCTTTCTGTCTAGTGAGTGCATACTAAGTTTTTTATGGTTTAGATAATCAAAGCAAATTGTGAGGGTATCGTCAACAAAAAAACACCAGTCAGACTGGTGTTTTTTTGTTGACTAAAAGATTGTTCGAACCGGTGCAAAATATTCTTTAGATATAACGTCGGGGCCTGCTTTATCTACCTTTGCCCAAAACGGCTTGATTACCTTATCAATAAATTTATAGTAATCATCCATACTCTCCTTATTTTTAAAACCGTCTTTATAGAATTCGTAGTAGGCTTTGAAATCATCATCTCCGTTCGTTTCAAGGTCATTGTGGAAGAAAATTTCAGGATATTTATCAACAACGGCATTCATCATATCTATGACAACCTGATACTTGTGATCCTTCACAAGATTAAGCGTTTCATTCTGTAGCTTTGCAGTTTCAGCGCTCAATTCATTATTTTCTTTTGGCTTTTCAGCTTCGGCAGTAAGGAAACCATCCATTCCGCCCATTCCCATATTTCCTGTAGACATACTGTTTCTATAACTAGATTACTAATACCTAAAGTATACAACGCGCCCAATTCGGAGGCTAGTCAAGTCACGGGCCTATTCCCTCTGTCGTAATACAGGGTGTAGGACGGGTCAGTCTCTCGCCCCACACTTAACATTATTTTAATTATTATTATTATGAATACAAAGAAAATTATACTCGGTCTTTTCTTGATGCTCGGCGTAGTCGGGCTTGGTCTGTATGGTGGCAGTCAGGCATCTGCAAACAACAACGACATGAAGCGCATGCATGACTTCGGCGAACAATTCAAAAAGGCCCACGAAAATGGCTCAACACTTGAGGTGCATATTTCTGACAATGGCGCCGTGCTTGTACGTGGCGCAAAGGTCAGTGCAATAAATGGTTCAGTGATTACTGCGGGCACTGCTTGGAATAATTCAAGCATTACCTGGATGGTCGCTACCGATGGCAATACTAAATTCAGTAACCGTCTTGGTGGCGCAAATAATCTCTCCAGCATTGCCGTTGGTGATTACATCAGCTTTGGTGGTTCTCTCGCATCAAGTGCTTCAGGCACAATGGGAGTGAGCGCTACACACGTGAAAAATTGGACTAAGCAAGTTCCAGTAAATGTAAAGACAACTGTTGAAGGTAAAGTTAAATCAGCTCCTCTGTCTGCGAACGCTCCGACTACTCTCATTCTCACAGTAGATGACCGCGATTATACTGTTCGCATTGCCTCTGATACTTCAGTTTTGAATTCTCTCTGGCTCCGAACCGCTATCAGCAACATTCGTGTTGGCGACAAGGTTCGCGTCTATGGAATGGTAAACAGCGATTTCACAATTGATGCTACTGTTCTCCGAGATACAAATCTTAGATAACCAGCTACATAAAAAACCGCTCGCATAGCGAGCGGTTTTTTTATTTCTTCTGAAACACTTTTACTCGAGCAGGTCGGAGGACTCGATCTTTCATCTTATATCCTTTCTGCATGATAACCGCCACAGTTCCGTCTTTGCTTTCGTCGTCTGTTTCCACAGTGTCGATGCCATCGTGGAGATTCGCATCAATCGCATCGCCAACTGTTGGAGAAACTTCTGTCACTCCGTTATCGAGAAGCACTTTAAGAAGCTGTTGGTGGATATACTCAACACCCATGCGCCAATTTTTTTCTACCTTCTCCCACGCTTCCTTGTTTGAGAATGCAATGTCATACGCATCGAGCACCGGGAGTAGTTCTTCCACAAATTGCTCGCGGGCGAAATCGAGCGTTTGTTTCTTGCGCTCATCCTCCCCTTTCTTGTAGTTGATGAAGTCGGCTCGCTCTTTCTGCCAATTAGTTAAGTAGTCAGTCTTTTCAGCCTGTGCAGTTTTGAGGTCATCTCTAAGTTTCTTTATCTTGTCTTTTGAGAGAGCCTCGCCCTCGCCTTCTGCCGTCTCCTCAAAGACAACGTC
>CAZRTW010000043.1:0-7346 GCA_964603145.1 uncultured Candidatus Saccharibacteria bacterium
CTAAGCAAGGAGCTCTTTTAAAATTTTAGCAGCAACGCCAGGGTTCGCAGAGCCTTTTGTTTCCTTCATCATCTGGCCCACGAGGAATTGGAGTGATGCTTCCTTTCCTCCTTTGTAGTCAGCAGCCACTTTTTCATTAGCATCAATAATCTTTTGAGCAATTTCTTTGAGTGCTCCTTCGTCGCTCTTTTGGAGTAGGCCGTGTTTTTCAGCAAGCGCATTAGGAGAAGCATCTTCCTTCACAATCATTGCAAGTATATCTTTAGCTGCTCGTGAAGAAACCTTACCGTCTGTCACAAGTGTCATGAGTTCTGCGAAATTGACTGGCGATGGAAGCGTGACCGTATCATCATTTTTCTTGAGGCCGAGATAGTCGGAAACAATGTAGTTTGCTGCGTTTTTAATTTTTACAGCGTCCTTGAGAACCGCACACACTTTTTCAAACCAAACACCAAGCTCATGATCGTTTACGAATGCTTCAATATCTGTCTCTTTAATACCATAATCTTTCTTGTATCGATCACGTTTTTGTGACGGCAATTCAGGAAGTTCTTTTCGAAGTTGTTCAATATCAAAAAGATCAGCGAGCATAAACTTCGGAAGATCAGGGTCCGGGAAGTAGCGGTAATCTGCAGCACTCTCTTTTGAACGTTGTGAAAATGTTACCTGTTTGACTTCATCCCAACCGCGAGTTTCTTGCTTAATCTCTCCTTCGCGTCCTTCTTCGTAAAGTTCCATCATTCGCTCGAGTTCGTAGCGAATTGCACGCTCGGCACTCTTGAATGAGTTGAGGTTTTTCACCTCAACTTTAGTCCCCCATTTTTCTTTATTCGGTGAAATAGAAATGTTTGCTTCAACGCGCATCTCACCCTTTTCCATGTTGGCCTCTGATGCCTCGAGGTACTGAAGAAGCGTTTGGTATTCGCGGCCGAATGCACCACCATGGCTTGCAGCATCATCAATTGATTCAAACGTTGCAGCATCTGTCACAAGTTCCATGAGTGGCACACCTGCACGATTAAAATCGATCAGTGAGTAATCACCTCGATCATGCTTGCTTGTCGCCGTATCTTCTTCCAAATGAATGCGTGTGACTTTCATACCTGCAAGTTCCCCGCCTGAGACGATTGGGTATTTAAATTGAGAGATTTGGTAGCCCTTTGGGATATCAGGATAAAAATAACTCTTTCGATCAAACTCACTATAGTTGGCGATCGCGCCACCGATAGCGAGACCAACACGGATAACTTGGCGGATTGCTTCCTTGTTGGGCACAGGAATAGAACCCGGGTGTGCCATACACACAGGACAGATATTTACGTTTGGTCGTTTTTCGTCAGGATCGTTTTTGCAACCGCAGAACATTTTTGAGTTGGTCTTAAGCTCTGCGTGAATTTCAAGACCAATAGTTGGGTAGTATTGCTTTTCCATATTTATAAGTATTTCTTAATATTGGCGAGGTGTTCTTTGTATGTTTTCGCGTAATGGATAGTACCACGGCTATCGTGGAGATAATAGAGGTACTCCGTTTGCGCTGGATTGATAGCGGCCGTCAAGGACTGGAGGCCCGGGTTTGCTATTGGGCCCGGCGGGAGCCCTTTATATTTATAGGTGTTATATGGAGAATCAACGCTAAAATCGGCTTTTGTAAGTGCTCGCTCGCCCTTGTGCGCTGCGTAGGCGACAGATGCATCTACTTGAAGTGCCATACCAATTGATAGGCGTTTCCCGAGCACAGAAGCAATGCCTTCTCGGTCATCATCACCATGTGCTTCCCGTTCAATAAGCGACGCTAGGATCACAATGTCACTTTTTTCTTTAGCCGTGTAATTTTTTCCCGTAAAAAGTTCACTCGTCTTTTCCTCGAACATATTCTTCATTTGATTTACTACTTGCTCCGGTGTTGCCTTCGGAAAAAAGAAATATGTTTCAGGAAAAAGATATCCTTCGGAATCTTTTACGAGGGCATCAAATTCATCTATATCAATAAGCGGCAATTTTTCTTTCACAATTTGTGAAATTCCTCCCACTGTTTCTCCTTCGGGAATTGTAATCTTTATTGGATTTAATCCATGATCACCCATTGCAATTTGTCGCGCCACATCAAATACATTTTTGGGACGAGAAAAATAATAATCGCCCGGTGGCAGACTATGTTCCTTGCCGTGAAGGGTGATAAGCGTCGCAAAAAGGAATCGTGAACGGATAATATGCGCTTCTTCGAGTTCGGTGCCAATTGATTTTATATTTTCTCCGAGAGCGATGGTGAAAATCGGGTCATCTGTTGGAAAATCGGCGGGTGGACTTGCCGTAAATTGAAATAGTGCGACAAAGCCAATAAGCATACTAATGCCTACAAGAATCCGAGCTCCACGCTTCCGCGCACTCGGCGGAAGCGGTTCTGGACTTATTTCATTCGGAATTACTGAGTTATCCACGAAAATAGAAATGCAAAATTAGGATTTTTTTGAATATGAGCACAGTTCGAGGCGCGAGCGAGTTGAGAAGCGAATACTTGGAGCTTCTCAAAACCTTGAGCATATTGTACCTAATGTGCAAAAGGTGTACAGCTCCTGTAAGGAGTTGCGGCCATATATCTCTAGATAGGAAGATTTGAAGGTGGCTTTGCAACCTTAGATTCAATACGCTGGAACGCTGGAGCCTGTGATACCTGACCTGGGAAGTGAAAGAGCGTAGCAATTTCTTCCGTATTCATCACAGAAATATTTGGTTTCTGCGATGGGAAGAAACTGTTAATGACTTTCGGATACTGGAATGAAAACCACAGTGGCGGATGATAAAATGTTCGAAGGCGGTAGTAGGTCAGCATACGATTCTTAATTTCCCAAAGCGCGAGTCCTGTCGGGTCGGCAAACGGTGAATCGAATTGTGTCGGGTTGCAACGGATAATACTATTCGCATCTGGTGCATTGTACTGACGAAACAGGAGACGTGATGATCGACGAAGGCCATCAAATTCTGCCTGAGTGTTGTAGCGTGCATCGGCGAGAGTAACAATACGGATACCGATGTCGAAGCCGAGCTTTGCCATTTTTTCTCGAATTTTTTCAAGACGCTCTTCCACGGTTCTTGGCGGACGAACTTCAGACGCATACTGACCCGCCATCGGACCTCCTTCCTGCAATCGGTACTGTCGGTATGGAGCGAGCTGGCGTTCAATTTCTTCGTGCGCCTCATCCACCCAGCCGTGATGCTTCGGCTTTCCGTGTCCATGTCCGTGATACTCCTTTTTCGAAGGACGAATTACATGCTGAATCCAAACTTGCTGTCCGCGCGGAAGAGAACCAAGATATTCAATCGTCGGCGTAAGCGGATCAATTTTGAGAACTTCTTTGTCGCTTGGCAAATCAAGTCCGTAATCCTTGTAGGTTCGGATAGGAAGAGCGTCATGGTTAAGAAGTCTAAATTCTGCGCCCCACATATACCAGTCCTTACTTGGAATTTCATATGGTACTTGGAGCGTATAGTCTTCAACCTCTTTCACCTTAGCCTGAGGATACTGTGCATAAATCTGTGTCTCAACAAGATCGCGGATACGCGACGGAGATCGAATATAAAAATGAACTTTACCCTCAATGCCGGCAATTTCCAGTGAGAACCAAAAGTGCGGCGCACCTTGAATCCAAATTTCCCACAGCCCCTTAATGGAAGCATGGTACATCGCATTCGTAAAAATGAGCTCCATCGCTAGCGGAGATTTTTCTACATCACGCGGTACTTCAATTTCAAAAAGCGTCCAGCTCATTCCGAGAATGAAGCGTTCTGTTACGTAGTGATGCCAAAGCTCAAAGCCTAGCCACATCACAAGAATTGGCGCCCAGATAAAAGCTACCTTTCCGATAATGAAAAAGATAAACGAAATAATAGCTCCGATGACAGTGAGCACGGCCATGCGTATATTTTACCGAAAAAAGAATCTAAAAGCGAACGGGAGTTTGGTGTAATACTCCTTTTGTGCTCGTAATAAGCAATGTTCCAGTGTCCATTGTTGGTGGAGTCATCGGATAGAGTGTTGTCTCAAAGTAAAATGGTGATTGCGTTGAGTCACCTGGTATAAAGAGTGAACTTTGTTTAGTTACCGCCTGTCCTCGCGAATCAAAAATCTGGGCAGTCCCAGCCGAGTCCCCGTTTCTCTCCCACCCACAGCCATTAATATAACCAGAAACAAGGAGTGGATACTTTACCTTTTCACTTGTATCTTCAAAATCGTATTTTGGCGCATTGATAGTAAGCCCACACGGAAGACGCAGGATTTTTTTGAAATTAAATGTATCCCAGAAAGAACGGCTACTATTAAAAAAGCCGATGACAAAGAGAATAAGAATGATGCCGAGCACGACAACCAAGAGATTTCCGCCTTCCCTGTTTTTGTACATGTAATAATGATAACACGGAGTAGAAAAACAAAAAGTCCCGCCGTATGGCGGGACTTTTTTACACTGGTGTGTATTTTCGATCTTTGTTCTTTTTGAAGTATTTAGGATTCTGGAGATTTACAAGAATTGTATTCTTCTTGAGATAGCGTTCCTTAAGTACTTTGTCGATAACTTCTTCCTTTGTAAGTGGTCCTTCTCGTTTAAGAATTTCGCGGATCACATCTCGCACAACTCCTGGCTTGTATCCCCATTCAGAGAGAGCGTACATACCACGGCCAACGAGAACGAAGCGGTTATCTTTGATAAGTTCATTGTGACACGTTGCGGTGTGACATTTCTTTTCAAAAGTATTAGTGATTGCTTCAGCAACTTCACGGAAGTGCATTGGCGAACCATGCTTTCGCATCATGAGGTATGCAAAATCTTTGATACCGCGAGCTTTAACACCTGATGCTGAAGACTTACCCCATTCTCCAAGCGGATTCTTACAGATTCCCTTTGAGAGACAGAGCCATCGTTTTACAACTTCTTCATCGCGAGTTTCGATGTTAATTTTTTTAAGTTCATCAAGGAAACGATTCACCATATCACCTTCACCGATAAGTTCATCGTCAGAAAGTTTTGTGTAAAGAGACTTGAGTGAGTCGTGTACTTTAAGAGTGAGGTCATCATTTACACTCCAGCGAGAAACGAAATCATCATCTTCGCGGTGCTTTGTGAATTCATCACCAAGGACGAGGTAGAAGTGAACGTGGTTCTGTGTCTCCTCGTCTTTTGAGATCGATTCGAGAAGATCAGATTCTGCAACAAGTCCACCAAGTTCATGGATGATATCTTTGAGTTCAGTCCATGAAGATTTTTCAGATTTATATTCTTCAGATTTTTTAATGAGAGCAAGTGCTGCCTGTTCGATCTGACGTACGCGTTCGCGGGTAATACCGTATTTATCGCCAATTGCTTCGAGAGTCTTACGCTCTGGATCACCACCGAGACCAAAACGGTTTTTGACAATATCAAGAGAACGATCCTGGAGGGGTGATAGGATCTTTTTCGTGACCTGTTTTGGCTTAAATGTGATCTTCTTTGACATAAGTTTGTTTTAATTGTTATTGATACCCGTTCACTCTATCATTCTACTAAAAAAAGTCAAACGTGTGGTGCGGATATGCAACAACTGCCCTGTTTCGGGTATAAATACTATAGCACACATTGGCCAAGGAAGTCAAATGTTTGGCATTATACGCACTCCAATGTGCTAGGCGAAGATTCTGACAATGTCGTTATAGGTCACGAAAATCATCAAAATAATCAATAAAATAAAGCCCATTTGGTTAATAGCCATAACGGCACGCGGAGAGATTTTTGACTTTCCTTTCACAGTAAAAAGTTCGATGATAAGCCGTCCACCATCAAGAGCTGGGAACGGAAGAAGATTAATCACTGCAAGATTGATGGATATAAGAGCGACAAAAGAGAGGAAAAAACCGAAACCAAGACCGTACGCCTGGTTGGCAAACAGTGCAATTCCAACTGGTCCAGAGACCTGAGACATAACATTCCCCTCTCCTCGGAATGCTCCGGTGATCAGGCGCCCGATGCCTTTTACTACCTCCATAAATTGATCGCCAGTATATCGAAAACCTTGTTCAATTGAAGCAAAAAATGGAAGTCGTACAGTAGCAAGTTCCGTGAGTGATACACCAACTCCTGGCTTTCCATCTGCGACGGTCGGATTCGGGGTTACAGAAATATCTGTAACCTCTCTGCCTCGTAAAATTGAGAACGTAATTTCTTCATCACTATTATTCTGGATAAAAGTAACTATATCTTCACTGTGAACCGGAGTAATTGTGTCACTTCCTGCACTAATTTTTTTAATTATATCTCCGCCTTTAACTCCCGCGGCTTGTGCTGGTCCATCAGGAAGTGTGGCCGTAATCAACATTTGAGAATCACCGACAACCGTTCCTTTTGGAAATTGGTCCGGTGATGCAAGAAAGCCAACGCCAAATGAAATTGAATAGAGCACGACAGCGACAATCATGTTCGCCAAAATTCCGGCCACAATGACAAGTGCGCGCTTCCACATTTTTTGCGCAGCAAATGAATCAGTCTTTGGAGTTGTTGCGGCCTCAGGATCCTCTCCAAAAATTTTTACAAATCCACCGAACGGAAGCCAGTTAAGAGAAAAGAGTGTTCCACGCCAAGTGAAAAGTTTTTTCGCGCGTGGTGGGTATCCGATTCCAAATTCATCTACACGAATACCGAAGAATTTTGCAGCAAAAAAGTGGCCGAGCTCATGCGCGACAACTAGAAAAATTATTACGATGAGAAAGATTAATAGTGTAAACATGAATATGTCGGGTCATTCTGAACTTATTTCAGAATCTAGGGCTCAAAATACTGGATCTTGAATCAAGTTCAGGATGACATGCCGAGTGCGCACGTCAACTCATTACCTCCTCTTCCTTTCCACTAAAGAGCTCTTCAAGTTTTTGATTTGCACCATCAACTCGTTTCTGAATATCATCCTTTGTCCGACGATCTTCATCTTCAGGAAGTCCTGCGGCCTTAAGTTCACTCATCGCGCTTTCACGTTCCTTACGGACGCTGATGCGGGCTTCTTCTAACTTGTCTTTCAATACTTTTACAAGACGTGAGCGGTTCTCTGTTGTGAGGACTGGAAAGTTTACCCGAAGTCCTTCGCTGTCAGAAGAGACTGAAACTCCAAGGTTTGCAGCTGTGATAGATTTTTCAACATCCTTGATGACACTTTTGTCCCAGAGAGAAATTCGAAGTGTGCGGGCATCTTCAATATTCACTGAACCAACATTTTTGATCGGCTGGAAAGAACCATAGGCTTCTACCATAACGCCGTCGAGATATGCCGGAGAGGCACGGCCAGTATGAAGGCGTGAGTATTCCCGCCCAAGCCATTCAGCTGATTCC
>CAZRTW010000044.1:0-7287 GCA_964603145.1 uncultured Candidatus Saccharibacteria bacterium
GGCCTTGATTTTATTGGGAAAATCAGGTATATTCATCATTGTTAATTATAGGTAATTTTTAGCTTTTGTGCGAGCTTTTCTGTCCAAAAAGCCCGAACGAATTGCTCCACAAACAGATTTATGGCACATCGAAAAGCGGGCGGAACCGCCCGGAACCTCAAAGATTCCAATCCAAAATTCCTCGGAACTAAACTCTATGCCGGTGAAATGGCAAAGTCTGGCTCTATCATCGTTCGCCAGCGTGGCACAGTCATCATGGCAGGACGAAACACAGCTCTTGGAAAGGATCACACAATTTTTGCAATGAAGCCCGGAAAAGTTTCTTTCGCTAACAAGCGCAAGACAAACTATGATGGAACAACTTCTTCTAAGAAAATTGTTCACGTTGACTAACTAGTAAAAAGAAAAAACCGGCGAAAGCCGGTTTTTTCTTTTATCTATTCAGCAACAATTTCTACCTTGATTGATTCCTTGAGTCCCATTGCTTCAACATAAACAGTGAAAACTCCTGTTTGTTTTATTTGTTCTGGAATTTTTATGAGTGACTCCTCAATGATAATGTGGTGATTTTTTTTGAGAGTGGCTACGATGTCGCGTTCATGGATAGCTTTAAACAGCGAACCCTGGCCGTTGGCCTTTGCTTTAATAACCACATTCGTACCGTTTACAGATTGAATGTTTTTCTTAAAGAGATCAGTCTGAACTTCCTTTTCTACACGAATTTCATTCTGGGCTCGCTCTACCTTTTTGATTCCATCCGGTGTGGCTGCAATTGCAATGCCCTTTGGAATAAGAAAATTACGGGCGTATCCGTCCGGTTGATCCTTGATCTCGTTCTTACGGCCAATACCTTTTACGTCTTTAATGAAGATAACTTTCATATTTTCATACTATACGAAAACTGAAAAATTGTCAGGTATTTAGTGAACGCTCTGTATGAAAGGATTGTTGAGTAGCCAAGCCATAAGGAACGTTATTAAAATAAGAAGCGCTGTGGTTAATTTCAAGTATTTTGCTTTTGACCACATGGCAAATATGTTTACGATTACTATAATCGGTGAGGCAACAAGAAGGAACACAATGCCTACCAATGAAAAAACTTTATCAGACCATAATTCAGCCAAAACAAAGAATACTACCCAGAGTGCTATTGTGACCCAGCTTATTATGACCATTGTGCGACCAAATTTCATAACTATTTACCTGTCTTTAAGTAGTCAAGCGCACGGTTCATGACTGGATCAACCTTCTTCGCAATATCTTTTTCAGTAATTTTAACTTCAAATGTCGGATCGAGACCCTTAAGTGAGATCGATGTACCGTCTGGTGTAAGCCATGTTGCAACCGTGAGCTTTACAACAGTGTCTTTTGTAACCTTAATGACCTCTTGCACTGAACCTTTTCCATATGTTGTTTCTCCAATAAGCGGTCCTACGTCGTGTTGATTAAGTGCTCCCGCGACAATTTCTGATGCAGATGCGGAACCCTTATCAACGAGAACTGCAACTTTGAGATTGTTAAGATCGAGAAGATCATACCCCTTACTGCGATAAATTTTTGTTTTTCCATTTTTACCGAAGTCTTCAGAAACTATGATATCGCCTTCAGGCAGGAAGAAGCTCGCAATATCGACAGCAGAGTCGAGGTAGCCCCCCGGATTGCCACGAAGGTCGACAATAAGTTTATTTGATCCAGAAACAGCAAACTCGCGGAGCGCCGTTTCAAAAAGTGGACCAGATGATGCACTGAAATTGTAGAGGCTGATTACAAATATGCCATCCGCTCGGAGTTCAGAATCAAGCGTAGGAATACTGATGTTATCTCGCACAACTGAAATTTCAAGCGGTTTGTTTGTGCCTTCACGATAAAGCGTGAGTAGTACTGGTGTGCCCTTCTTCCCGCGGATCATGCCTACGGCCTCATCCACTGTCATATCAGATGTGCTCTTGTCATTGATTTTGAGAATCTTGTCTCCCGCCTTGATACCGGCACGCTCAGAAGGGGTATTTTTAAGCGGTGCAATGACAGTCAAAATTTTATCCTTGATCCCAACTTCCATACCAATACCCTCAAAACTGCCGTTAATGGTATCTTCAAAATCCTTGGTATCCTCCGGCGGGAAAAATACTGAATACGGGTCATTCAATGAGCCTACAAGCCCTTCAATTGCCCCATACACGCGCTCTTGCGCAGTATCCTCATCAGCATTTGGATTCTTTTTATCAATAAGCTGCCAGACTTTCCAGAATGCTTCGAAGTCAGCATCGATATTCTGTGGAACTGCGGTACCACTTATGTTGGTGACTTTTGTAACTGCTGGACGATTTTGGTATCCAATATAGAGTCCCAAAACAAAAACACCTCCGACAATAAATATCGAAGCAAGTATCCAGAGTATTTTTGACCTGAGTTTTATAAAAATCCTGCGCATTAGTTTGTTTCTGTAAACGTTTCGGTTCTCTTTTCAGAATGTTCTTCGCGTTCATGACGGCGAATGCCTCGAAGAATAATGAGCCCAAAGTATGTAACGACTAGGCCAATAAGCACTGTCAATACTTTTTTCCAAAAGAGTGGGAAACCAGTAAACGGTAAAAGCATAAGCACAACTCCGCAGGTAATAATCACTTTTTCATGTAAAACTTTCATATTTCTAGTATACCTTATTTGTATAAAATTTGGACAGTGTAGCCCTCTCCCACATTCGATTTTTTAATAACAGCCCTTACGTTCTTAAATACGTTGTGACTTTCAGAACTCGAGACTTGTACCGTGCGTTCAGTTGTTGTAGTAACTCCTTCCCCCACCAGATTTTCAACACGGGAATCTGATGCTAATCCAAGTGTTGAATTCTCAAGGCTAGAGATCATGCCCATCGCATTTACGATAGCTTCTTCTGCGGTCTTTCCCGACATAGTATACATACGCCCGGTCCCCTCTTCTAAAGAGTCACTTTCCGGTAAAAGTTCCATCCCGGAGAAAAATCCTGAAGATTCCTTTGTGGTAATTGCACCACCTTTATTTTCGGTTTCAGTAATAATAGTAGAATAATTACGCGCATCAACTGTTCCAAGTTCGAGAGTATCAACACTGGGATCAACAGTAAATCCATTCAGTGAGGAATTAGTTTTTTCGGTGGGGATTTTGTTTTGATAATCCAAATTAGTTTCAGAGTAAATGCGATTATTTGATTGCGGAAGTCTATTCTTGTATTCGCTCAAGAGATTTGTCCGAACATCTGGCCCTTTTCGTTCGCCACTAAGCAGCCCAGTCGAATATTGCTCAAGTGACGGCAACTCTGTCTGGGCCTGGGAAATTTCAAATGATCCAAGAGCTAGCATGAGCATACCGCCCTTCTTTAATTCTCCAGCTTTTGATGCAAGAAATTCCTTTGCTTTTCCAAAAACTCCGCGCATACCAATTTGCATTGCATTTTCCCTTGTCTCCTTTACTGGTTTTGCTTCAAATGAAAAGTTTTCCATCATAGGATTTATTTCTTACTGATAACAACAACAAATTCTCCTTTTTGCTTCTCTTTGTGCAGAGTGAGCATTATTTTTAATTCTTCAGGTGAACCTTCGATCACTTCTTCAAATTGTTTTGTGAGTTCACGGGCTATCCAAACATGGGCCTCGGGATAAAGCTCGATAAGCTCCTCAAGGAGCTTCAAAATTCGATGTGATGACTCATAGCATACCTGTGCATCCTTTGCCTCTCTCATGGCCAAAATGGCGCTTTGGCGGCCCTTTTTATGGGGTAAAAAGCCTAAAAACGTGAATCTACCACTCGGAATAGGGATCACAGAAAGTGCGGCAGTGAGCGCTGAAGCTCCCGGGATTGGAACTATCTTCAGTTCTTCACCAAGCTCTTTTTTGAGATATAAAAGTAGTGGCATTCCCGGATCAGAAATAAGTGGTGTGCCTGCGTCGGATACAAGTGCAATGTTGTTGCCATCAGCAAGCATGTCCGCAATTCGTTTCATTTTTGAATCGTTTGAGTGGGCGTGATAGCTTTCCGTTTTTGTTTTAATGCCATGTTTTACAAGAAGCACTTTTGAGTGGCGTGTATCCTCGCATAGAATAAGTGACACCTCGGAGAGTACTCGAAGTGCTCGAAGTGTGATGTCTTCAAGATTTCCGATTGGCGTAGCGACTACATATAAAGTTCCGGTTGAATTTCTCATTGGGTAATTTTTACGTCTCCAGTTTTTGCTGACCATTCATAAATAACATCTTTACGTTCCACCACGACATCCCATTTTTTCTCTTTCGCTTTTGTTGCCAAATTAAAATTTGGATTAAAACAAATTGGGTTCTCAACTAACGAGAGCATTGGTATGTCTCCTTCTGTATCCCCTACTGCGATTGATCCTTCGAGCGTAAGATTATTTTTTTCAATTGCACGCCGTACAATCGCAGCTTTGTCAGAAATAAGATGTTCATCACGGACAACGCCCGTGAGAAGTTCGTTTTCGTCTTGCTCGTAAAAACGACCGTAGACTTTATCAAAGCCGAGAGATTTACAAAAATCTTCAAGCACCGTCCATGGTGACTGCGAAACAGCGAGGAGGTAGTAGCCGCGTTCCTTGAGTTCGTTAATTAGACGAATGGTGTAACGGTAGCATAGATCCCGTTCCTTTTCATTTACGGTTTTTGCAGCTTCGTAGAGTGATGCGTACGGAAGACCCCTGATGTGTTTAGTAAAACTGTCTACCACGCTCATAATGTAGTCCTCGTACGTACCCTTCCTGCTCATCCATGCACTCTCGTGCTTAACATAGATCGCCTTGGCGTCTGGTGGAAAATCGCCGCGTTTAATAAGCTCCTCAACAAGTTTAATGAGAAGACTTGAGCGGAATATTGTTCCGTCAATATCAAATATAGCGACCGGTTGTTTTTGTTCCATATCTATTCACTCACCCCCGACATTTCTGCAACTTCAGCAACAATTTTAGTTGCAACCTCTTTACTTAGTCCGAAATTTTTTGCCAAATCTGAAGCTCCGTACGTAAGAAGATCTTGAGCCAGAATGATTCCTCGCTTTGCCATTGTGGGAAGCACTTCTTTCGGGAGTGATGGCAAAATCGTTACGGGATAGAGTTTTTTATCTGCGATGATGTCTTCAAGAGATGCTCCGCGTGGATAATTCCAACCGGTAAGGCGGATACCGCGACATTTCGCGTATTGGATTGCGGCATCGGTAAACTTTGTGTTTGTTACAACCCACATAGCATATTCAAAATTTTTTTGGTTTTTTTGAGATTCAGCCCTGACGATATCGATCAGGCGTGCATCGGCGTACATAATGACATCAACATGAGTTTTGATACCGGCTGTGTTATGGTACTTTGCTTCAACTAGAAATCGCTTACTGCCTGCTGCAGCGATCACGTCGATTTCGTGCGAAACACATTTCCCTCGCAAAATTACGTCTCGTTTTGTTGCAAAACCATACGACTGAAGAACTGTTTCGAAATATTGTTCAAAAATAAATCCGTCTGGACCCAGTGCTTCGATACCTCGACGCAGCGAGTATCGTGCCGCAACATCTGGGTTTTCCTTCATCAAATACTTGAGAGCCTTACGGAAAATTGTAGTTGTAGATGAGTTTGGATTTATCTTTTGTTGCACACTTTTACAGACAGAATCTGCAACATCTCGTGGTGCTCCGGCTTTCCGTAGCGAGAGACAAAATTTTGCCGGACTATAGGCCTCCTTCACACCTCCTGTTTTGACTACTTCCATATAAAATGATTTTAACATATTTTGGAGGGGCAAGCCCGCATACTTACGTTTCAAAAAATAAGTATGCGGGCAAGAAAAAAGCCCTTCGTCGATAGGCAACGAGGGCTCTTTTCTTTTCTGTCGACCACTTACACCTCTAGTATACAAAGTGTAGGGGTGGCTTGTAAAGTTTACAAATCAGAAATATGTGGATTGCTACATTTCTAGAGACGGTATTTCTTTCCTCGCCATTTGTCAGCAATTTTTACTCGTGTGAGTGAGCGCTCAAGTTCGGCTGCATAGTGCTCGAAATCAACCGCAGATGCATTTTTCTTCAAAAGTTCAAGCTCGGCTGCGCGCGCCTTTGCTCTTTCAAGCGCACCTTCAGAAATTTCTTTCACATGTTCTGCGAAATCGGCAAGAATTGCAACTTCGTTGTTTTTAATTTCAACGAACCCGCCGGATACTGCTACTGGAGATGGTTCACCATTTGTTGTGGCAACAACATCTCCACTCACTAGTCCCGCAACAAGAGGAATGTGGTCAGGAAACACACCAATCTCTCCAAGGAGAGTTGGAATCGTAACAGAATCAACCATTTCTTCCAAAACGGTTTTCTCTGGAGTGATGATCTTAAGTTTTAATTGTTTAGTGGCCATAATATTAAATTCAATGCGAACCTGGATTCCCTTACAGGGACTGTACACCTTTCGCACTTCTGAGTACAGAGCGCTCAAGGTCTTGCGAAACGGGTCCCTTCCCATTTCTCACGGATCAAGTCCGGAAAGACACAAATACCAAACTATTACATTGCCCCTTTCATGTAGAAATCCTTTTCAGATTTTTCGTCATGCTTTCCGTCAAGAATTTCGCGGAATGAGCGGATCGTGTCAGCGAGCGGAACGTATGCTCCCGGTGCACCGGTAAACTGTTCGGCAACGAAGAACGGCTGTGAGAGGAATTTCTGGATCTTACGTGCGCGAGCAACCAACTGTTTGTCTTCTTCAGAAAGTTCTTCCATACCAAGGATGGCGATGATGTCCTGAAGGTCCTTGTAGCGCTGAAGCACGCGCTGAACTTCACGGGCAACTTCATAGTGTTCCTTTCCAACAATGTGCGGGTCAAGAATCGTTGAAGTTGAGTCGAGCGGATCAACGGCTGGGTAGATTCCGATTTCAGAAAGAGAACGGTTCAAGACCACAGTAGAGTCGAGGTGAGCGAATGTTGTTGCAGGAGCTGGGTCAGTAAGGTCATCGGCTGGCACGTAAACCGCCTGAACGGATGTTACGGAACCTTTATCGGTAGAAGTGATGCGTTCCTGCATGTTCCCCATTTCTGATGCGAGTGTTGGCTGGTATCCCACGGCTGATGGAATACGTCCCAAGAGCGCAGATACTTCAGAGCCTGCCTGTGTAAATCGGAAGATGTTGTCGATGAAGAGAAGCACGTCCTTGTTCTCTACGTCGCGGAAATATTCGGCCATAGTGAGACCAGAGAGTGCAACGCGAGCGCGGGCACCTGGTGGTTCGTTCATCTGACCGAAGACCATGGCAACTTTATCCAAAAC
>CAZRTW010000045.1:0-7239 GCA_964603145.1 uncultured Candidatus Saccharibacteria bacterium
CTTGGCAGCTCCGAAATTTTTTTCCGCAGCTCCGTCGCATCATCTGCTTTTCCAAGTCTTTCATCCGGCGTATCGCTCTCATCTTTAACATTAATGAGAGTCTCGTCATCTTCCGATAAATTAACCTGCGTAATTCCCCTTTTTCTGCTCCGGTCTATGAGCGTATTCCTAGCAATTGTATAAAAATATGGGAGTGGATTCGGCTCGTCTCCTGGGATGTAGTTCCCTATCGAGCTATAAATTTTGATGAAGACGTCCTGTGTTACATCTTCCGCATCTTGTGAGTTGCCTCGTAGACGGAAAAACACATACCGATATAAGGGCGTATAATAATGCTCATATATCGTCGAAACAGCTTGAGAATCTCCGTTTTTGGCCGATTCAAAGAGATTTCGAATGTCTAATCTATTGTCTATTTTTTCGGAATCCATGGATCCCGCTTATTATAACGCATTTTTTATGGATGCGTGACCTTTTGGCCTTCTTTACACTGTTTGATCAGTTTTCGTAAAAAATCCTTTGATGACCTGTGCTCGCACATATCAAGCCAAGACTCTGAAAGTGTCTTGGCCTTTCCAAACGTACTTTCAATAACGTCGCCATTTTTAAGTGGGCGGTTGTAATGAGTGTTCTTACCATTTACGCGGACAGACTTAATTTTGCAGCATTTTTCCTTGAAAGCGAGGCATAAAAAATCCATCACAGTACCGTGCTGTCGTAAATGGTACATATTATCTTTCTGATCGAACACAACAAGATGATCGCGACGATAATACGTGCGGAGAGCTGCCTCAAATTGATCTGGCGAACGAGTTTCAGTTTTAAGAGTCTCAAGATTGCTTATAAGACTCACCTTAGTACTGCCACTCGTCAATGAATAATAAAAATCTTTGTATTTTGTATGCGCTACAGAACCGTACTCACATTCCTTATGGATATCATTTGTCCGGATCTGAATTTCAATCGGCTGCTCACTCACATTAGGAAGCGGATATACTACAGTGTGGATCGACTGATATCCATTTTCTTTTGGCGCACCGATGTAGTCTTTTAGCTTTCCCGGAATTGGATGCATCGCATTATGAACCACTCCAAGCGCGCGATAACAATCGTCAACCTTATCAACGAGGATTCGAAGCGCGAGTCGGTCAGTTAGATCTTCAAAAGTGCGATTTTTAAACATCATTTTTCGATATGTTGAGTACAAATCTTTAATACGACATTCTATGGTCGCTTCAATATTATTCTTTTTGAGCTCTCGAAGGATAAGCTTTCGTGCAGGCGTAAGTGACGCCATATCAAGTGCGTAATATTTTTTGAATTTTTCAATAAGGATGCGTGCGGCCTCAGGATATAAAATTTTAAAACAAATGTCCTCCATTTCGTAACGCCATGCGTTAAATCCAAGCCGACCTGCGATTGAGGCATACATATGCAGAGACTCAGTTGCAATTTGCTTCTGTAGACCAGGCTCAAAACGATCAATATGACGAATGTCGTTTAATCTGTGAGCAAGACGTAGTACGACAAGTCGACTGTCGTGCGTGAGCGCAGAGATAAAGTGATCAAGATCGGTTGTATTTGTACTGATATGTAAGTTACGGAGCTCATGCATATGCTCGATAAGTTCACGCTCAGTAGCATTAAGCGGTGAATTTAGAATAAGCTCCGCTCCTTTTGGGTGCACTAGGACATCGTGAAAAAGCGCTACTATAAGTAGAGTTTCTTCTTTTCCTACCTCTGATACTATTTTAGCTACTTCTATGCCGTGCTCTAAATAGCTCTCCCCGCTCCTTCTACGGAGTGTCCCAAGGTCATTTTTCCAATAGGAAAGTATGTTCTTTAGACGAGAACTCCCCTTTGGAATAAAATCTATGTCAGTGCTCATACTCGGAGTCAGATTAATGGAATCTATCGACATGGTAGCCCATTCTCGAACTCTCTACAATAGAGTAAAGAACCTAATATTTTCGGATCACGCCCTTAACAACAGCCTTAATTTGAAGATTATTCTCAGGGTAAATATTTTTGAAATTTTTGTTTGCAGGTTCAAGCCAGATTTTTTGGCCATCTTTGCGGAAATATTTCATTGTAAATTCTCCATCAACTTCTGCAATAACAATTTGTCCGTCTTTTGCTGTTTCAGTGCGCTCAGCAATAACCAAATCACCGTCTGCAATGTGTGCATCAATCATAGAATCTCCATCAACTTCAAGAATAAAGGTGCGATCTTTTTTCTCGACGAGGTAACTGTCGATATTCATCGTGGCCTCGAGGACATCTTCACCTGGAGACGGAAAACCTGCCTTAACAAGACCAAGAAGCGGGGTTTCAGTAAGTCCTGACGTAGGCAAAAGTCGTCCAAGGGAGTCTTTTGCAACGAGTCCTGCTTCCATAAGTTTATCTACTAAACGATAGACCGCATTTTTTGATTTGAAGCCAAATAGCTTCATCATTTCGGAGTAACTCGGCATGCGCTTCTCTGCTTGATAGAACCGAACGATCTTTGCTTTGTATTCGTTTTCCATAAATTAGTATGAAAATACTGAGGGAAATAATCGACTGAAAATGTTCACTCGTGTATGGTGTCGCATTTTACGAAGAAGCAACTTATGATCTCTGGCCTCGCGGACGTAGGTTTCTCCGCGCATGATTTTGTAATCGATCTCCTTGTTGATGCGGTGGAGTTCTTTTTCGATTATTTTGAGATATTCTTGGTGCTTCATAAAATGTTGCTAAAGTTAGAGCTTGCGACGACTAGTATTAGTATATGTGAACGACCGTTCACATGCAACAAGTATTTCTGTGGATAAGTTCAAATTTAAAAAATCCCTTTATTTTCCAACCATTTTTTAATTTGCAAAAGGTAAACGAGGCTCGTATACTCTAGTACGATGTTCAAAAAAGAGACACTCAAAGAAACATTCTCTTCCCTATCAATCAGGAATTATCGCCTGTATCAAATTGGTCAGACTATCTCAAACACCGGAACTTGGATTCAGACAATCGGACAATCTTGGCTTGTTCTTGAACTGACGAATTCCGGTACGGCTCTTGGTATTACAATTGCGCTCCAATTTCTTCCCCTCCTTGTTATTGGCCCGTGGGGTGGGACAATTGCAGATCGTTTTCCAAAAAGAAAACTACTCTACATCACACAAACGACATCTGGATTCCTTGCGCTTATCCTTGGCCTACTTGTCGTATCACACACTGCGGAACTATGGATGGTATATGTACTAGCGCTCCTCCTTGGTCTTGTTAGTGCCGTAGACAACCCTGCACGTAACACATTTATTCCGGAAATGGTCGGAAAGTCGCAACTTTTAAATGCAATCTCGCTTAATGCGATTCAAGTGAATATCACTCGTGTGATCGGCCCTGCGATTGCGGCATCGATGATTGCAACCTTTGGTCTTGGCGCGCTCTTTATCTGTAATGCAATTTCATACATCGCTGTGATTATTGCTCTCTCTATGATGGATATGTCAAAACTTCATACACATCCACCAGTTGCAGCTGAAAGAGTCCACAAACAAATTCTTGCTGGATTTAAGTATGTGCGCGAGACGCCAATAATTTTAAATACACTCATCATGATGGCTATTGTTGGAACATTTACGTATGAATTCACGGTCAGTCTTCCACTTCTTGCACAATTTACGTTTAGTGGAAATGCTGTTACCTACGCATGGCTCTCTGGAGCGCTTGGCGCAGGCTCTGTTATTGGCGGCCTTGTTACTGCCACACGAAAAAAGACCGGCATGAATATTTATCTTCAAACGTCGGTTTGGTTCGGTCTTGCAACAATTTTGCTCGCAGTCTCTCCGACATTTGTTACCGCAGTTATTGTGACAGCGATTGTCGGATATTTCGCGATTTACTTTCTCTCTGTTGGTAACGTTATTCTTCAACACGAAACTCGTCCGGACATGCGCGGACGAGTCATGGCGCTCTGGGCGATGGCTTTTCTTGGAACAACGCCGATAGGCGGGCCAATTATTGGCTGGCTTTCAGACACAACAAATCCTCGCTGGGGTCTCGCCATTGGCGGAATTGCTGCACTCATTGCTGCATGGATCGGCGCGCGAGCCTTGAAGAAGGCTCCTAAGCAGGAAACTACTGGAACTGTATAAAGCTTGGTCGCGGAGAAAGACCAAGAAGTTCTTCTGGAGTGAGCAGTCGATTTGATGGCGGAAAGAGATCATTTTTATAAAAGAGCTTGAAGCCAGTAAATTGCACTGGTTCAGGAACAATAACTGATTTATATGTTCCAAACTTCTTTGCAGGCGGACCCCATCCGTCCATATCCATAATGATCTGCACTTCAGGAATAAGTTGTATATTCTTATAATTCGTCACCATCGGACGAGTGAATCGATGGATGAGAAGAATTTTTGGCGGCAAATTATGACGTTGCACCAAGTTTGCCAAGTATGATGATGCGAAATTAATTGTTTTTGCGTCTATCGTACCGATTATTGATCCCGGTTTTGCGCCACCTAGCATTGTGAATTCCGGATCAAGAGCAAGATGCACGTTAGGGAGCTTGAGGTATTCTTCGAGCATTGGAATTTCTGCCTCCATAGTGCTCTGCCCGCTCTGAATTTCAAGAATCACAATACCATTAATACGGTTCGCGAGCGCCACTGCCTTGTCAATTTCAGAGGCTGGCATGCGAAGACGATATTTGCCACCAACGCTTGGCGTACCTTGTGCCGTAACTGCAATGTAGTCGATTGCAGGAATAACCGGAGTAGTAGGGTCTGCCGCTTCCCATTTCTTTACTTCAAGATCAAGACGGCGGAGCATTTCATCTGTTGGGTATTCGCCAAGCACACCCATTCCCCTAGAATAAAAATTTCCGTAATACGCAATGATACGATTAAATGGCAAAATTGCTCCAGCTTTTGGATATGGCCCTTTTACTGGCCACGGCTGTGGTTTTGGCGGAGGTGGCAATGTTTCTGCGCTTGCCGGAGTAGCTATTTCGCTCGTTGCTCCTGCTGTTGCGGTGGGCTTTGGCGGAGGTGGAGGTGGAATATTGGCAAGTTCCAACATTTTTTTATCATACAATGCAGTATCAAGCACTGGCTCGGGTTTTTCTGTATCAACAGTTTTCTCATCACTCTTTATTTCATTAGTGCCCTCTGGACGAGCAGAATCATACTTCATCGAGAAGAGACGCGTAGATGCGACAAGGCCAATTAGGATCAAAAAAATACAGAACACTACTACTCGTAGTATTTTGCTAGCCATCAGTTTGAAAGGTGTTCGTTGTGGGTCCATGCTAGTTTTTTTCGATATTTTTTTGGTTACTATATTCCGACCTAAGTTTCTTTAACGCTGCTTCTGTGTTTTTTACTTCGAGTTTTTGTTGTTCAATGTTCCTGTATATATCATTCTCTTCTTCTCTGATTTCCATAAACAGTTTCCGGAGTCCAAGAACTTTTTGCTCTACTAATTCCACCTCGTGCTCTTTCCTTTCCTCCTCCTGTGCTCTACCAAGACGGTTATTCGATAATTGTGCTCTCTCTTCCCGTGCCATCCCAATTACAGTTTCTCTGTACAAATCTGAAACTGCAGAATTGAAAAATTTACCAATCAGCGGAATTTTACGGGTGAACGCATCGAGCTTTTCTGCCATAGCAAGCGACTTATGGCCTGCGACGGTTCTCTCTAGAGAATTAATAATTTCTTGAGTGGTGTACACCTCCGGAATATTTTTTTTCTTCTGATTAGACTCAGCCATTCCAAGCTGCACTCCGCGAGCGTCTACCTTGGCGAGTGACAGAGAGACTGCTTCAAGTGCGCGCTTAGCAGCAGCCAATTCGTGTTTAGCCTCAGTCATATCTGCATCAAGGTGCTCCCTCTCGCTTTTTAATTTAAAATACTTAGATTGCAACCCAGCAAGTTTTTCCTCTTTTTCGGCAAGAGTAATCTCTAGACCAGTTTTTTCAACACGAAGCGCATGAGAGGTTAGTGTCTCACTTCCATTGATCGCTCCCTCCGAAATTTTTTGTTCTCGGGAAGAATCATAGAGCTGTTTTTGGCTTTCACTAAAAATAGGCATAGTCCTTACTCCCTTCAGTATACATGATGGGAGTGTAAATCTCTATATTTATAAGCATATTTTAGATGAACATGAAGCTCTGCGCCATTTTTTCCAACGCTTCTTCCACGCGAACCTTGTCGAATTCGACAATATTCATTTCCGGCGGATAATTCCCGATATTTGTTGAATGAATTGTGTATTCTACTGCGTAACATTTGTCGTTTCGAACAATGCGGTAACTTGTCGTTTCATAGAAATTGCCTGCGCCTGCATCGGCGAATTTAACTTTTACGAACGGGAAATTATTGAGTGAAGATGGAACACCTGGCACATTGTTGAATCCAGTTGTACAAGATGCAACTGCTTCAGTATCTTTCGACGACCCAACAGTGAAAAAGGCTTCACTGAAATTGGTACCTGGTTGATACGATTTTGGAATGTAGACTTTTGCAAGAATCTTGCCATCCTTACTCGAATTGGCTGTCCACGATGGACTATATCCGATACCACCCCCAGCGAGCGTGAATCCTGTCTCGTACTTAAAGCGGAAATATTTTGCAGCGTTTTCAAATGTATTTATTCCCAAAACCGAGGCTTGCGTACCGGCAACGCAATCAGAATAAATCGTCATGTCGCTTTCAGTATAGTATGCGTCACTTCCTTCTGTGATGAATGTGGAAATTCCCTTTTTATATACAAGACCGGTAGATGATGTCGCACGCACAAGGCTAATTGACCGGCCATCAGAAAGACCAAGTTTTACAGTGTTTCCAGAAAATTCTGCAACTATAGTTCCTTCCATACAAAAATATGTTGTAAGCATTTTAGGACCACTCGCATCTTCAACTTCAGTCTCTGTTGAGACAGGAAGAGTGCGCGAATAGAACCAGCCGACGGTAGTACCACCTAAAATGAGCACAATAAAAATGAAGAGGATTGTTTTCTTATGCATATACTTTATAAAAATAGTATACCTCGATTGCAGCGAGCGGCCAATATTATTTGACCGCCTCAATCATCATAAAGAGAGGGATCTCTTTTCTCGAAAGATCCTCAGCTTTTTGTCGCGGTCCCTTTTCGCTTTTCTTGTGAGAAATCCACTCTTCAAGACGAGAAACTGTAAACCCGTTTTTTGAAAATGCTTTAAAAAATTCCTGAAGTGGGCGATGATATGAAATCGTACT
>CAZRTW010000046.1:0-7095 GCA_964603145.1 uncultured Candidatus Saccharibacteria bacterium
TAGATGCATTAAAATAATTTTATGATCGGAAAAATTTTTGTTTCAGATTTAAAACTCTCCGTAAAAGTCGGGCACCTCATTCATGAGCGGCAAGTAGAGCAGCCGATTGTTATCAATATCGCTGTTTGGGGAGATGTGGAGAAATCGATCACCAGCGAGGATCTCGCAGATACAATTGATTACTGCGTTATTAAAGACGACATCATGAAGCTCGTTGCCGAAAAAGTGTATGTGCTTATTGAAACACTTGCGAGTGATATTCTTGATCTTTGTCTCAAAGAAAAGCATGCAACAAAAGCTTGGATCAAGCTCGAGAAACCACATAAGTTTCCTGAATGCGCTTCAGTCGGTATTGAAATGGAAAAAACACGATAAATACGATACAACCTGGATCCCAGATCAAGTCTGGGAAGACACAATACAAAATATGCACAAAATATATTTAGCACTCGGCTCGAATATGGGAAATCGTGAAGAGAACATCACACGTGCGCTCGATCTTCTTTCGGAACAAGTGACCGTAACAAAACAAGCAACCACTATTGAAAGCAAAGCTGTCGGACATGAAGCACAGGATAATTTTTTAAACACAGTTATCGAAGGCGAAACTGATCTTTCTGTTTATACGCTTCTTGAATTCGTAAAAAAGATTGAAAAGAGCGTTGGCCGACAAGAACGCTTTCGCTGGGGCCCGCGGGAAATTGATATCGATATCCTCTTTTATGACGATGTGGTCTCACAGGAAGAAGACCTCGAAATCCCCCATCCTCGCCTCGCGGAACGCGATTTTGTCCTTGTGCCGCTTGCTGAAATTGCCCCAGACCTTATCCACCCAACGCTCGGAAAAACCATTGCCACTCTCGCAGCCGAACTGCCAGATGCGAAACGTGCGATCATGCTGAAATAGTGCTACTATGCTGGCATTAAAAACTTTTAAGTAGTTAAGCCAGCAAACACTATGAGACATCAGGAATTGTTCAATAAAGTAACCGCTATCATTGCGGAAAAGTCTATTTTGAAACATCCATTCTACCTCGCATGGCAGAAGGGTCTTCTTAAAAAAGAAGAACTTCAGGATTACATGAAGCAGTACTATCACCTCGAAAGTGCATTCCCTCGCTTCCAGTCTGGCATTCACGCAAACTGCGGTGACAATGAAATGCGAAAAGTTATGCTCAAGGATTTGGTTGGCGAAGAAGGACCGGAGACAAACCATGTTGATCAGCTCATCACTTTCTCTGCAGCGCTTGGAGTTTCAAAAGAAGAACTTGAAAATTCTCCAGCGAACCAAAATACTTTGAAGGCGATCGACACTATTCTCGGCCTTACACAGGATAAGAACATTAATAAGGGTCTCGCAGCACTCGCAACATACAAGGAGCAGATCCGCGCTGTTGCTGAAACAAAAGAACACGGTCTTAAAGAATTTTACGGAATCGAAGCACCGGAAGCCCTTCAGTTTTTCCGCACACACGCAAAGAAGAATGTTGCATGGCATGAACTCCTCGACAATAACGTAACTCCCGCTGATTACGACAACGTAACGACTGCAACAGGATCACTCTGTGATGCATGGTGGAGTTACCTCGATGGAGTAACAACTCCTGATATGTGCGAGCGTGCAGGAATGACTGCATAATTTACAAAACTTTAAAGGCCGCCCATGCGGGCGGCCTTTTTCGTTATTTTCAAGAACCTGTGCTAGTATGGCGCAAAACAATCAACATGGAAAAAAACTACAAGTATCTAAGCTTAATTACTGTTTTATTCGTATCAGTGCTCCTCATCTCAAATATAGCTTCGTCAAAGATCACGATCCTAGGCCCTTTCACTTTTGACGGTGGAACAATCCTTTTCCCGCTTAGCTATATTTTTGGTGATGTACTTACTGAAGTGTATGGATATAAACAGTCACGCCGGGTTATTTGGACCGGCCTTTGTATGGCATTACTTATGTCTGTAATCTTTTACGTCGTAGGTAAAATGCCTGCTGACCCGACTTGGGGGCACCAAGATGCGTATGATTTTATACTCGGTCAGACACCGCGAATCGTACTTGCGAGCCTTATTGCCTATCTTGCAGGAGAATTTTCCAATTCGTACATTCTTGCAAAATTGAAGGTAAAAATGAAAGGGAAAATGTTGTGGGTCCGTACGATCGGATCAACTATTGTCGGCGAAGGTATTGATACTGTGTTATTTGTCCTTATCGCATTTTGGGGAACAATACCAACCTCGCTTTTAGTAACCATTATTGTTTCTAACTATATATTCAAAACTGGGGTAGAAATTCTTCTTACTCCGTTTACATATAAGGTCACAAACTTTCTCAAACGAAAGGAACAAGTGGATTACTACGACACCGACACGGACTTTAACCCTCTTAATCTTAAGACATAGCAGCAAGCTATATAAAAAGTCCGGAACAATTTCCGGACTTTTTATATATTTAAATCATTTTCTTTGGATCCACCCAAGAATCAAAATCCTTTTCTTTTACGTACCCGAGCGCGAGCGCCGCTTCTTTCAGTGTTGTTCCCTCTTTTTCTGCTTGTTGGGCAATCTTGGCTGCCTTTTCGTAGCCAACGTGCGGAGTGAGCGCCGTCACCAACATGAGAGAGTTATCGAGATTTTTTTGGATATTTTCTTTAATTGGCTCGATACCGGCAACACAGTTATCCGCAAATGACTGCGCGCCGTCACCAAGAAGTCGTGCGCTTTCCAAAAAGTTCTTAATGATAAGCGGCTTAAAGACATTGAGTTCAAAGTTGCCTAATGCTCCGCCTACGCCAATTGCCACGTCGTTCCCCATCACTTGTGCGGCACACATAGTGAGAGCCTCACACTGCGTCGGATTTACCTTACCTGGCATGATAGAAGAACCTGGTTCATTGTCTGGAATACTGATTTCGCCAATCCCCGCTCGTGGCCCAGAAGAGAGCATACGGATATCGTTCGCAATTTTCATCATAGAAACAGCAAGTGTCTTAAGTGCGCCGTGTGCTTCTACTAGAGCATCGTGAGCAGCAAGACTTTCGAATTTATTAGGTGCGGTAATAAATGGAAGTTTAGTAAGATCGGCAATTTTTTTTGCAGATTTTTCAGCAAATCCTTCGGGAGCATTGAGCCCTGTACCAACGGCTGTTCCGCCGAGCGCAAGTTCGGAAAGATGTGGGAGTGCATTCTTGAGAGACTTGAGGCCATGATCGAGCTGAGAAACATATCCAGAAAATTCTTGTCCAAGTGTGAGTGGTGTTGCGTCCATAAAATGAGTCCGGCCAATTTTTACAATACCCTTAAACTCTTTTTCTTTTTTCTTGAGCGCATCGCGGAGGGCTTCAATCCCAGGAACCGTAACCTCAGCAAGCATTTTATATGCGGCAATATGCATCGCGGTCGGGAAAACATCATTCGATGATTGTGATTTATTCACATCGTCGTTCGGGTGAAGTGTTTTTTCTTTATCGGTGAGGTTACCGCCAGCAATTACATGCGCACGATTGGCAATCACCTCGTTTACATTCATGTTTGTCTGCGTGCCACTTCCTGTCTGCCATACGACAAGCGGAAAGTAGTCATCGAGTGTGCCTGCGGTGATTTCATCACACACTTTCGAAATTGCGTCGGCCTTTTTTGCAGGGAGCACGCCAAGATCGGCATTCACTTTTGCAGAAGCCTTTTTTACTGTCGCAAGGGCGCGAATAATTTCTTTTGGCATCATCGCCATCTCACCACCAATCTTAAAATTTTGCATTGATCGCGCAGTTTGTGCGCCGTAATACACATGTGCAGGAACTTGTACCTCACCTAGAGAATCTCTTTCAATGCGATAGTCCATATATATGCCTATTTTACCCGCTTTGCCCGTAGATTGAAAGCAGGTGGACAGAGACGCTTCCCCTCTCTATACTACGGGTATCAAGCTATGCGCCTTCTTATTGTCGAAGACAATTTGGATTTTCAAAGCTTCCTAAAGCTCCGGCTTGAGGAAAAGTCGTTTGCTGTCGATGCCGCAAAAAACGGGACCGAAGGACTTACCCTTGCTACGACTCATCCGTACGACCTTATTCTGCTCGATTACTCACTTCCTGGTAAAAACGGATATGAAATTTGTACTGAACTCCGTGAGCGTGGAATTTCCACACCGGTTATTATGATCTCTGGAACCGGAGACGTATTTCATAAAGTAGATGGCTTCACGATCGGCGTTGACGATTATCTTGTGAAGCCATTTTTCTTTGAAGAACTCTTTGCACGAATTGGTGCCGTGCTCCGCCGTCCTCACCCACAAACACAGTCAATTATCTCTTTTGCTGATTTAGAAATTAATCTAAGTACACAGAAAGTTATCCGCGCAAAAAGAGAAATTTATCTAACCAAAAAAGAATTCGCACTTTTGCAGTATCTTCTTCGTAACTCTGAAATGCTCGTAACGCGCGGAGAACTGCTTGAACATGTCTGGGATGCAAAAGTAGATGCGAATTCAAATACGATCGAAGCTCACATTACGAACTTACGTAAAAAGATCGATCTCCCCCGCAAAAAGAAGCTAATCCACAGCCTCTCCGGAAGAGGATATAAGCTAGGAATAGCAAGGTAGTTTCACCAAAACAACGGCCGCTTTCGCGGCCGTCTTTATTTTTTCTTAATGACCATTCGCTACTCTACGAGGAGCTAGATGTCGACTAGCTCACCTTAGAAAATAAGAATCTCACACACTACCTATCACCAAAAACCATACTCACACTTAACAAATCGGACCAGACAAAACGCCGCGCAGTATTTCTACGGGATAAGAGAAGCTCCTGCAGTAATACCCGCGGCTTTTGTTATATAAGTAATTTTTAATGCGCGATAGTGAGCGCGTATATTTTACGATATCCAGCATCTCGAAGAGCATTTTTTGCCGCTACGAGTGTTGCGCCTGTGGTGGTTACATCGTCTATTAAAATAATTACTTCTCCATTCCCCTTTCGGTTACCAACTACGGAAAAGCAATCCTGTAAATTCAGAAGACGTTCGGCCTTATTTTTTATCTTTGCTTGTGGTGTTGTATCTATTTTCTTTTCGAGTAATTTTGTTTCAAGAAAAATGTTTTCACTCTGCAAAAGCGAGTGAACTTCTGTGGCGAGAAGTTCGGCTTGGTTGTAGCCGCGCCGGCGTTGCCGGCGCGGCGTCATCGGAATCGGTACTAACAAAATTTTTCGTGATCCGATAAAACTCAGTTCTTCGCCTAAGAATTCCGCGAGGCTCCCCGCCAGAGCTTCTGCAAAAATTTTAGCAATTCGTTTTCCGTTTTTATACTTTAGTCTCCAGACAAGATGGTTGACTCTCGAATCCCGATACGCAAAAAGGCTTGTAATAAAAGGCTGTTTGGGAGCTTCGGCAGGAGGGAGTTTACTGAAGCAATGTGCGCAAATAGGCGCACCACGAGTCGCACAACCAATGCAACGTTCAGGAAAGAGGAACTCTAAAAAATGTGAGAGCTGGCTCATCCTCCCCTATTGGAGAGAAGCTGGTGACCGCGCTTAATAATTGCCTTCATGTTCCACGGTCGGAGCATAACGACAGAGCCTGGTGAAATTGCTGAAGCACCTGCTTCAACAAGACGATTTACATCATGTGGTTTTAGAATACCGCCTCCTGCAATGATCGGTTTACCTGCATTGAATTTTTTAAATTGGTAGAGCCACTGTTCAACAAGCGGAAGAAGATATTTTCCTGAAATACCGCCACCACCGAATTTTTCAAGCGGAGATGTTTGCGTACGAAAGAAAACTCGACGAACTTCATCTGGAAGTTCCTTCCATGGAACTGCGTTTGATACAACAAGACCATCACAATATGGATTTTTAACAATATTCGCAGCAGTTTCAGGCGGCGTAATAACAGAAATTTTTACAGTAAGCGGAACATCAACAATTGAAAAAATATCCAAAATTTCGTGCGCCTCTTTTACCAATTCACTCTGGTCATGACCGGAATTCGGAGAAGAAAAATTTATCTGAACAGCAAACGACGCACGAAAATCTTTTTTCGCCTCACGAAGCATTTCGGCTGCTTGTTTTGACTCTTGAAGACGTTCCTCTTTTGTCGCAGAGAGGGCAGAAAAAGAAAGAAAAAATGGTTTCTCGATCTTCTGCCACATGTTTTTCCCTAACAAAAAAGCCAACCCAGGACCACCAAGCCCTACAGCGTTGAGAGCAACTCCTGCCCCCGGTTTTACAACAATGCATTCCGGATAAAATTCTTTCGGAGTGAGCTTATCTTCCCTAAAAGGCATGTTGCCTGGTCGAGGACTAAAGGTGGTTGTTTTTGCCGTGAACGTCATCCCTTCCATGGAAAAACCAGGGATGAATTTTAGAAGGTTATGATATGAATATCCCTCGCCAAACCAGCCACCTATGCCGGACGCACCTATGACTGGCCCAAATTCTATACCGCGAAGTTTCATAAATCTGATCATAATGTTACCATGGGCTTTATGAGTGACCAAACAGACCCACGAGAAGCTATCGCCCGCGCTATTTTGCAAAATGGCGCCATGAAAGTATCTCTCGATAAACCTTTTCCATGGGCTTCTGGCTACCAAATGCCAGTATATGTAGACAACCGCTGCCTCATCGGCTACCCCGAAGTACGAATGTCCATTGCAAAAGCATTCAAAAATATGATTGAACAAAGCGGTGTGGAGTACGATGCCATTGCAGGCGTCGCAACAGGGGCAATTCCTCATGCGACAACCCTTGCCGACCTCATGGGTCTTCCTCTTCTCTATATTCGCCCAAAAGCAAAGGATCACGGCATTGGCCGACAAGTTGAAGGCGATATGAAAGGCGGATTTGCCGGCAAAAAAATTCTCGTGATTGAAGATACTGTTTCAACGGGCGGCAGTTCCATGAAAGCAGTTGAAGCAATGCGTCGTGAAGGCGGTGTTGTAGACACGCTTGCAACAATTTACTACCACGACCTGCCTGGCAAGGAAAATATTTTTGCTGAAATGACTCCTCCGTGTGCCTTCCAACCGCTCATAAACTTCCCTTATCTTCTCGAGCGCGCAAAGGCTGAAAAAATGTTCGACGAAAAAACTATCGC
>CAZRTW010000047.1:0-6782 GCA_964603145.1 uncultured Candidatus Saccharibacteria bacterium
GAAATATATGGGTATCGACTATGGAACAAAGCGCGTTGGAGTGGCTCTCTCTGATACAAGTGGTTCTTTAGCAACTCCTTTTACTGTACTGAAAAATACTTCAAAACTTATTGATGAGGTTGGTGACATCATCGCAACTGAGGGAGTGGAGAGTATCGTTATTGGTAACTCAGAGGGGAATAAGGTCCAGAATGATATTACAGAATTTATTGGGCAGCTTTCAATCACTACTTTTCTTCCCGTCGAGCAAATGACAGAAGCGTTTACCTCTATGGAAGCACACGGGAGAAAAGGGAAGGAGTCTACTTCTGCTCGCCAAGGTAAAGCACCTCAAAAGCCAAATGATCTTGATGCTCGTGCAGCAGCAGTCATTCTTCAGAGATTTTTGGAAAAGAATTCCAAAAAATAAATTATTTAAATACGAAATATTTTGCAAAAAGCTTGCGGTACTCTCCCGCACGCTTTTTGTTTTTTGAAATTTTTAGTTTATGTGTGCCGGGAATTTTTAGTGCCTTATTAAGTTCGGAAATTGTCTCTGGAGTAAAAACAGTATTTTTTTCATACCAAGCATCAATAAAAGTCCGCACTTTTTTATCAAATGCGACATCAATAATATAATCCCCTAACACTGTCACATTGTGCAGTTCTTTAACATTTGCTGCGAAATATTCAATTTCCTTTTGGGGAAAATATTTTTCCAGACCAACATCGAGCTTTGTAGTTTTTCCTGCCAGTTGCATCCAGTGGTACCCCTTTGATGTTACTGAATGTGTCACTTCTTCTTCCGTGGTACTGCGGATAGCCGGAAACCAATAATGCGGTGTATAAAAAAACAGGGGAGTATCTATCGGGAGAAGGGAAACGAAATCAAAGATGTAATGATTCCAAAGCGCATCAAGTTGATCAAGTGTTTTTACGGTATATACGGCGCACCCATGGCGTTCCAAAAGCGTGTGAGTAGTTTTTCCAAGATATCTGTTTTCTATTGTTCGCCATTTTTCTGACATTTTAATAACCCATTGGTTGGAAAGGGAAAAGCTTTTGCCTCGCTTCACCACGATTTCTTCCGCAAGCATTTGACGTAATGCTTTATACACGGCTTCTTTTGTAACTGACTGGGCTTTCATGGTCCGTGCCACCAGAGCTTTTGTCGGGATACTCCCACTCCCCAGAAGATTAATTATATATTCGCGTGCTGTATTGCTCATTTTGGATTTGTGAACTTTAAGTTCACAATACCTCTATTGTAACTCTATAAATTTGATTTGCGCAATCATGACTATATCCTTTTGGTATGGAAGCACAAACGAGAGTGTGCCAGAACTGTAAAAATGATTTCGTCATTGATTCGGACGATTTCGGCTTTTATGAAAAAGTAAAAGTCCCTCCGCCCACATTTTGTTTTTACTGTCGCATGCAACGTCGGCAAATGTGGAAGAATAATCTTTCGCTGTATTCCAGAAAGTGCGTGCTCTGCCAAAAATCAATTATAACTCTCTATTCTCCAGAGGGCGGTATTACTCCGTACTGTCACAAATGCTGGTGGAGTGATAAATGGGATCCGAAAGATTACGGACAGGACTACGATTTTTCTAAACCATTTTTTGTACAATTTCGTGAACTTTTGCAAAAAGTTCCTCATATGGCTACTGTGACCGATGACGGCATCGCAAGTCTCAATTGTGAATATACGAATGATTGCTGGTTTGCCAAAAATTGCTACATGACATTTTATTCATGGCGCATTGAAAACATTATGTACAGCGAGTATATGATTTATGGCGCAAAGGACTGTGTTGACTGTCTCAATATTTTTAATCAGGGTTCATGGCTCTATGAATGTTCAAATTGTGATAAATCGTTTCGCCTGCGAAATTCACAATTTTCAGTATCCTGTTCAGAATCTCATTTTCTCTATGATTGCAGAAATTGCATCGAGTGTTTTATGTGTACCGGTTTGCGTAATAAAAAATATCATTTCAAGAATGTTGAATACTCAAAAGAGGAGTATGAAAAAATTGTTGAGAGCTATCGTCTTGATACATGGGAAGGAGTACAAAGAGCGCAAAAGGAATATGATGAGTTTATCCTCTCGTACCCCCGCCGGTTCTCCTATATTTTTCACAGCGTGAATTCGACAGGGGATATGCTCACTGATGCAAAGAATTCAAAGTATTGTTTTTCTGCCGAAGCGCCTGAAAATTGCAGATATTTTGACAATGGTGCAAAACCAAAAGACTCATACGACATTAACACTGCAGGAGAAATGACTGACTGTTATGAAGGAATAACGATAGATCATTCACATCTTAATCACTTCGGTATCTATTCAGTCAAGAGTCAGGATATTCGTTACACACAGCAGTGTCATTCTTCAAAACATTTGTTTGGTTGCGTCAGTCTGCGAAATGGCAACTATTGTATTCTCAACAAGCAGTATACAAAGGAAGAATATGAGGAACTTATTCCCAGAATCATCGCGCATATGAATGAAATGCCGTATGTCGATAAAGCTGGCTGTGTCTATAAATTTGGCGAATTTTATCCGGGAGAGCAGTCAATGTATGGGTATAACGAATCTATTGCATCCGAAGAATTTCCAATGACAAAGGAAGACATTCTCGCTCGTGGATATAATTGGCAAGATAAGATTCAGCGAACAACAGGAAAGGAAACCCTCACTCCCGACAAAATACCGCAAGCCATAGATGAAGTGCCTGACACTCTAGTAAATGAAATTCTGGTTTGTGAATCCTGTGGCCGAAATTATAAGGTCATTCAAAATGAGCTTATCTTTTATAGGAAACTTGGAGTTCCGGTTCCGCGCCGTTGTTTCCATTGTCGGCACGCGCTCCGACAAAAACGTCGCAATCCTTTTCGGCTTTGGCACAGACAGTGCATGTGTACTAAAGACAATCATGAGCATGCTGATATATGCGATAACCAATTTGAGACAACCTATGCACCAGAGCGTCCAGAAATTATCTATTGTGAAGGCTGTTACCAAAAGGAGGTGAACTAAATTGGTAGATGCCCCGCGAGCTTCGCTCGCGGGGCATCGTGCTGTATACTAGGCCCATGGAATACGTCTCCTACGATGAGTTCAAAAAGATGGATATGCGGGTAGGCACTATTAAAAGTGTCGAGCCGGTAGAAGGAGCGGATAAACTCCTCAAATGTATGATTGACTTCGGCGAGACTGAGCCGATTGTCGCTATCGAAGGAGAGCTTGTCGGCGAGCCGGCACCGAAACTTCGCCAGATCGTGTCTGGTATCCGTGAGTATTTTCCTGAATATGAAAAACTTGTCGGGAAACAGGTTCTCTACATAATCAATCTCGAACCGCGCACGATTAAAGGTGTTGAGTCACAGGGCATGCTCATGGCCGTTGACGGAAAAGATGGCAAGCCAGTATTTCTTACTCCAGAACTCGAGGTTAATCCTGGCACTAAGGTCCGTTAAATTATATGCTCGAAACACTCCTTCCATTTATTAAGACCGCTGGGTATGTCGGGCTGTTTCTTATTGTGTTTGCAGAGTCGGGACTTCTTATTGGTGTTATTTTCCCTGGCGATACACTTCTCTTTGCGGCCGGTCTTATGGCCTCAAAGGGATTTTTTAATATTGAACTTCTCCTTCTGGTAATTTTTGTTGCGGCAGTGACAGGGGATAGTTTCGGATACTGGCTTGGAAAAAAATTTGGACGTAAGCTTTTTAACAAAGAAGAATCTTTTTTCTTCAAACATGAATATATTGATAGAGCTCAGCACTTTTTCGAAAAACACGGAAAGAAAACTATTTTCCTTTCACGCTATATTCCAATTGTCCGCACATTCGCACCAGTTTTGGCAGGTGTAGGGCAGATGGAGTATAAGGGATTTCTTTTTTATAATGTGATTGGTGGTCTTGCTTGGACTCTATCCCTTGGTCTTACAGGATATTTTCTAGGGGAAAAGGTGCCTAACATTGATGCATATATCCTCCCTATAATTCTCGGCATTGTCGTTCTTTCATTTTTGCCTGTTATTAAACACTATATTGAGCATGTGCTCCAAAAACGCAGAGAAGCGAGAGAGAAGGAAAACGAAAATAATCTTAAATAGTAGATTCTTTTTCCCTCTTTCGACTGCTATACTATAGGTATGCAGGACTCTCGTTTTCGGAATTTTCTTTTTGCGCCCCCAGCGTTTCTTTGCATGGGTGCGGTGGGCATTGATATTTCTGATCGCAGTATTAAATACGCAAAACTTACCCCAACTCCAAAGGGATTTCACCTCGAGAATTTTTCCAATGTGCTTCTTGAACCTGGCATTATTGAAAATGGACGTATTATTGCGCCTGACAAATTGCGTGAGGTTTTGATTGGCCTTCGAAAAAAATACAATATTTCATTTGTCCGCACGGCACTTCCAGAAAAGCAGATGTATTTTTTTCGCCTCTCACTTCCTGATGCCTCGCACGAAGAACTACGAAACACAATTGAACTCTCAATCGAAGAACACGTCCCAATTTCTGCGGCTGAAGCAGTATTTGATTTTGAGGTAGTAGGGAAGAGTGGGAATAATGTAGAAGTGGCTGTTACTGCTGCTGTACGGGAAATTGTGGATGGGTATGTCGACATTTTCAAATCTGCAGGGCTCACTGTACTATCCCTCGAACTTGAAGCAGACGCTGTTATTCGCACGGTCATTAAAAAAGATGATGGAATTGCACACCTTATCGTAGACTTCGGTGAAACACGCACGGGAATTGCGGTCGCATACAAAGGACAAATTTATTTCACTTCGACTGTTTCTATGGGCGGGCGTCTTCTCACGGAAACACTCGCGAAACATTTTGGTGTAAGCATTGAAGAAGCGGAAAAAATGAAGCGTGAATACGGGCTTCGCAGAAATGGCCCCAATCAAGATTTGTTTTCCCTTCTTCTTAATAATATTGCCGTGCTTCGCGATGAGATTAACAAGCACTTTATTTACTGGCATACGCATAAGGATGAAAGCGGAGCGACCCGACCTCCAATCGAGGGAATTGTGCTCGTGGGAGGAGATTCAAACCTTGCTGGACTTCCAGATTATCTCTCCGCCAGTCTTCGCGTAAAAACAACGGTGGCAGATGTTTGGACGAATGTGTGTTTACCGGAACACGGTGTGCCGGAACTCTCTCGTCAGGATTCACTCGGCTATGCGACAGCGCTGGGGCTTTCAATGCGATCCCTTGATGAATAATTGATATGAGTAACCTTCTCCCCCAAACAGAAAAGAAAAAAATTCTCGGCATGTACCGCAAGCGTTTTTTAGCTTTGGTGTTTTTTTCCGCGGCATTTATTCTTCTCTCCGGTGCAGTGCTTCTTTTTCCTGCATATATAGTTCTGAAGGACACCGCCTCATCACTCACCGAGAAGCGTGATCAGCTTAAAAAAGATGAGACCGCGGCTCTCCAAGGAACGCTCGCCAAAACTATTTCTGATATCAATAGTCGGCTTGCTATCTTTCCTGATGTAGTTACAGCGTCTCCGATTATCGCGACATTCGTGCGCCCTGTTCTTGAAACAAAGACAGCGGCCATCAATATTACAAACATGGGGTACGCAACTGGAGAGGGAGGGGCGATTACCGTACAGATTTCTGGAATCGCTGGAAATCGTAGCAGTCTCCTCTCATTTGCTGATGCGCTAAAGGCCACGAAGGGTTTTAAAAATGTGACAGTTCCTATTTCATCATTCATCAAAGATTCGAATGTGACTTTTACTATCGGAGCCGTGCTTGATCAAAAACTATAATATGAAATCAACGTCACCGGCATCATCTCGAAAAACCGCACTCATCTTTTGGCTCTCGATTGCTGTATTTCTTATCGCACTCGCCGCATATGCAGGGATGTTCTATCTCATCCAGAAAACTGGCGAAGAAAATGCTACGCTCCGTGCGGAAACCGATCAGTTAACTGCCCGTGAATCTCAAGTGGGCGAACTCAAACGAACGCTCTCGAGTATTCAAGCAAAGGAGCCAATGCTTGGTTCATATTTTATTAATGCAAATGATATCGTGCCATTTCTGGAGATGATAGAGGAGTACGGTCGACAGACGCGTGTTTCAGTAAAATTCACAAATGTTGATCTTAAGCAGGGACCAACAACACTCTTTGTTTCGGTTACTTCTTCAGGTACATTTACCGATATTTACCGCTTTCTCTCACTCGTGGAAGCAGCGCCATATCAAATTAAAATCACTCAAACAACAATGCAGGTAGGAACACAGACGACAGTAGTTGATCCAAAAGCACCAGTTCAGTCAAAACCTTGGGACCTCAGCCTCTCGCTTACCGTAACGAGTGTTACTAACGCAGATACAGGAGGAGCGAAGTAATCTATGACAAAACCATCATTCAAAATCACATTTTCACCGAAAAACTTTTTTGTTTTTCCGTCTTCACTACACCGGCAGTTTCGCCGTCTGATGATCGTGCTTCTCATTGCTTTTATCGGCACTGTGGCATTTCATATATATTATTTTGGACAAGTAGAATCAGACAGTTTCTTTAAACCAGCGACTACTGTCGATATTGGGAGTGCTCAGGTAATTAATCAGAATAAACTTGATCTTGTACTGCAACGTTTTGAAGACAAGAAGACGACCAGAGAGGGAATTTCAACGCTTACTCCTCCGGTTGCTGAGCCGAATAGGTAAATATCAGGAACTGGCGGAATGTGGCTTATTTTTGTATGCTACCTGTGTTCTTGCCTCTGTAGTTAAATGGATATAACTGTGGACTTCTAAGCCACT
>CAZRTW010000048.1:0-999 GCA_964603145.1 uncultured Candidatus Saccharibacteria bacterium
AATTCTTCCGATGAAATTTTCAATCTCGGACTAAAAGGACAGGAAGAAGGTTTTGACGTGCAGTATTTCACACGTGAAATGCTTGAGACGACGAATGATAAAAAAATTATTGAAGCAACGCTCGGTAAAAATGCGAGCGATGTGGAATATCTTGGCGTACTTGTTCACGGTACTAAGAAAAAAGTTGACGAACTCACGAAAGATTTCGAGCGGTACAGCTAAATGTACCGTCGCAGAACGAAATATGCCCCAACTCTTAATTTTTAGGTTGGGGCTTTTTTCTTGTTACTTTAATGAGGTGGGCCAATGTCGTCTGTCTCTGACAGGCTCCTGTCCTTATTCGGATTTGTGTTTTCCGTATAAGGGAAATCAGGTAATTTAACTGCTTCAGTCTTGAGTTTGTTAATTGGACAGCTAAAGTTGATTCCATAAAGATCCAAGCCTGCCAGATTATTCAGCCAAAAATTGGGATCTTTTGTAAACGGATACCTAGGCGCTATGCTCATGTTTTTTAATGTTAGTTCATTAGGAATAGTACAACTACTTTACTGTATGTCAAAGATGTCACAACAAGTTATCCACAAACTTGATGTTTGGATAGTGGGATAAAGTGGAGTAAAATATGTAGTAAGTGGGGAGAAGTGGGTTACAGAAAAAAAGGGATTTTAGGTAATAAATACAATGTTAATCGGCGAATACATCCATTCAATAGACGACAAAAACCGAGTTAACTTACCGGTGCGATTTAAGAGCGAGCTTGGAAAGAAAATTGTGCTTGCTCCCGGACTCGATGGTGCGATTTTTATGTTTAGTAGCAGTGAGTGGGAAAAAATTTCATCCCGTCTTGCTGAAAACTCAATGCTCGCTGCAGACAACCGAAGTTTCAACCGCTTTATGTTCGGAGGTGCACAAGAAGTAGAGGTCGACACAGCTGGGCGCATTCTCATTCCCGATTTCCTAAAGGAGCGGGCAAAGCTTGGGGGCAAGATCGCCATCATC
>CAZRTW010000048.1:1009-6735 GCA_964603145.1 uncultured Candidatus Saccharibacteria bacterium
GTCAAAACCGAGCCGAGATCTGGAATGAGAGGGCGTGGGCTAAATATAAAGCAGGGGTCGAGGGTCAAGCTGAAACTCTTGCTGAAAAATTAGGTTCCGTAGGCGCTCTCTAGTATGAATCACGTTCCTGTACTTTTACACGAAACTATCGAAGGTCTTGCGATCAAGGAAGGTGCCGTTATTGTCGATGGAACACTCGGCGCAGGCGGTCACAGTAGCGAGATTGCAAAGAAATTCGGGAAAAATGTAACGATTGTCGGATTTGATCTTGATCAAAGCGCTCTCGATCTTGCAGCTTCCTCAATCAATGAGGCTGGGGGCAAACTTATTCCAATCCATTCGAACTTTCGAACGATCGAAACAGCGCTTCCGGAAAAGGGAATAAAGAAAATCGATGGAGCAATGTTTGATCTTGGGATCTCTTCAATGGAGATAGGAGCATCGGGACGCGGGTTTTCATTTAAGTATGATGAACCGCTTCTCATGACGCTTCAGAATCCGATCACTGAAGAAACTCTGACTGCAATGCAGGTGGTGAACAGCACACGAGAAGAAGAACTTGCCAATATCATTTATGAATACGGCGAAGAACATTTCTCTCGAGGTATTGCAAAAGCAATCGTGCAGGCTCGCAAGACGAAAAAGATTGAAACATCACTAGAGCTTGCAGAGATCATCGCTAACGCCGTTCCAGGATTTTATAAAAAGGGCCGTATCAATCCTGCAACGAAAACATTCCAGGCGCTCCGCATTTATGTAAACGACGAACTCGGAGCCGTCAAGGAAGGGTTACAGGGAGCATGGAATCTCCTCGCTCCACAAGGAAGAATTGCTGTCATTACTTTTCATTCACTCGAAGATAGAATCGTTAAGAATTTTTTTAGAGATTTACCGAAGGAACAAAAAATTTTACATACAAAAAAACCAATTGTGCCAACACGCGAAGAAATTATTAAAAACCCACGGTCGAGAAGTGCAAAATTAAGAATAATAGAAAAGATATAACCATGATGACTAAAGTAGAAAAATTCCAGGAATTCGCTCTCCCAAAGCAAGAGAATGTTAAGCGTATCGTGTATATCGGCCTCTCGGTTCTTGCGCTCTCTATTTCAATGTACGTCTACCTTGTGGGAAAGATCGTTTTTGATGTTGTTGGACGCCGTACAGCAGAAGCTTCTATCAAGGCATCACAGAGTGAGATCTCAGGCCTTGCAGTTGACTACTATAAGCAAGTTAAATCTATTGATATTTCACAGGCCAGCTCCGTCGGCCTCGCTCTTTCGCATGATACACTGTATGCGAGCCGTTCTGGAACTACCACCGCGACTGTCGGAATGGCAGCACGCTAGAACTTCTTAAGCCTGACGTTTCCGTTTTCCTAGTGCAAAGGCTTTTTACCCATGAGCGCAAACACCACAAGCCATCGTCGTATCATTATTGTCCTCTCTATTGTAGGGCTTCTTGCACTTTGTATTATTCTTCGACTTTTTTACTTACAGGTTATTCATGGAAAGACATTTGCCGACAAAGCAGACCGACAATACGCGCCGTCATCGCTCTCGGCCTTTGATCGCGGAAAGATTTTTGCCACTGGAAAAGATGGCACACTCATCGAGCTTGCCAGCGTAACGCAAGGATTCAAGCTTGCCATCGTGCCGAGCGAACTTCTTGATAAAGAAAGCACCTATACAAAACTCGGGAGTATTATTGAAATTGATCGTGAGGTCTTTATGAAGCGTGCCGATAAATTAAAGGACCCGTATGAAGAAATTGCCGTACATCTTTCCAAAGAAAATGCCGACGCGATTTCAGCATTCAAAATTAAAGGAGTGTATTTGTATAAAGACAGCTGGCGCGCCTATCCAGCAGGAACACTCGCTGCAAAGACTATCGGCTTTGTCGGGTACAAAGGTGACATTTTGACTGGCCGTTACGGCCTCGAACGACAGTATAATGACGTGCTTGATCGCACGGGAGAAAATGTGTACGCAAGTTTTTTTGCGGAAGTGTTTGATAATCTAAAAGATAGCTTTACAAACAAAGAAGGGCGCGGTGATATCGTGACTTCGATCGAACCGACAGTGCAGGCATATTTTGAAAAGAGTTTGCGCGAGGCTCGCTCCAAATTTCAAGCCGAACAGGCGGGCGGTATCATCATGGATCCGCACACGGGTGAAATTATTGCCATGGTTGGTTTTCCTGATTTTGATCCGGCGATGTACGGCGACGCACCAAGCGTGTCTTCATACGAAAATCCACTTGTTGAGCACGTGTATGAGCTTGGCTCGATCATAAAGGCACTCACCATGGCGAGCGGTCTTGATGCGGGCGTCGTTACGGAACAAACAACGTACAACGATACTGGCTGTACTGTGGTTGATAAAGCAAAAGTGTGTAACTTTGATAGTCGTGCGCGTGGCGTTGTGCCAATGCAAAAAGTTTTGAACGATTCGCTTAACATGGGCGCAATGTTTGTGGAAGGCAGACTTGGTAACGAACGTTTCCGCGACTATATGTACAAGTTTGGTCTCAACACAAAAACTCGAATTGATTTGCCTGATGAGGCATTAAATATCGTGACGGGTCTCAAGAGTCCACGAGATATTGAATACAAGACCGCATCATTCGGACAGGGTATTGCGCTTTCACCTGTGGCGGCGATTCGCGCATTCTCTGCGCTCGCAAACTCTGGCGTGCCGGTAACTCCGCATATTGTGCGGGAGATTCAATACCCTGAAGGCACCAAGAAAACTATTGTGTATGAAGCACTCCCATCCGCTATCAAACCAGAAACGAGCGTTACAATTTCTCGCATGCTAACTGCGGCATACGATCAAAGTCCGGCTGGGGTAGCGGGCAAAGCCAAAAATGGGCGTTGGACTATTGCTGCCAAGACCGGAACGGCCCAGATTCCAAAAGAGAGCGGAAACGGGTATTATAGTGATAGGTATATTCACAGCATGATGGGCTATTTTCCAGCCTATGAGCCAAAGTTTATTGTGCTCTTATACCTCTACAATCCAAGGAATGCAGGCCCAGCGCTCTCGTCCGGAACCGTGGCCTACGTGCTCTCGGATGTAGCAAATTTCTTGTTGAATTATTACCAAGTCCCACCTGACCGATAACATATGCGAGCCCTTTCCAAACACATCGTTGTAGCCATTCTCACGTTCATATCAAAATGCATTCTTCGCCGCCATAACCCTTACGTTATTGCGGTTACTGGTAGTGTCGGAAAGACATCTACGAAAGATGCGATTTACACCGTTCTCAAAAACACAGGATCGGTGCGAAAGAGCGACAAGAGTTTTAACAGTGAGCTTGGCGTGCCACTTTCAATCATTGGAGCAAAGAGTGGCTGGAACAATCCACTCTCATGGCTTGGCGTTGTTTGGAAGGGTATCGGTCAAATTTTTCTATCAAAGGGTAAGTACCCAAAAACACTAGTGCTTGAAGTGGGCGCAGATCGGCCAGGCGATATCAGCACAATTGCAAAATGGATTAGGCCGCATATTGTGGTTATCACGCGCTTGCCTGATGTGCCAGTACACATTGAATTTTTCCCAACTCTCGATTCTCTGATTGAAGAAAAACTCTCACTCGCATCAGGGCTACGCAAAGAGGGAACACTTGTTTTAAACGCAGATGATCCTCGCGTGTTTGCTGCAAAGGAGAGATTTCGCGCTCGCACGGTGACGTTTGGTATGAGTGACGGCGCAGATATCAAGGGAAGTAATATGCAGTTTCTTGAGCCAGGCGATGGAACCCCAGGGGGGCTCGCATTCAAACTCGATTTCGATGGCAAGAGTTTGCCCGTTGTGATGCCGAATATTTATTCGGAAGGATTTATGACCGTAGGACTGGCGGCTCTTACTGTTGCGTATGTAAAAGAAGCAAATATGGTAACAGCAATCGAAGACCTTGCTACATACGAGACTCCACCAGGACGCGTGCATCTTATTGCCGGCATAAAGGATAGCGTGCTTATTGATGACACTTACAATTCTTCTCCGGCTGCATGTGAATCAGGTCTTCACATGCTGGGAGCAATTCCGTTTGGTAAAAGAAAAATCGCCGTCATCGGTGACATGCTTGAACTTGGAAAACACACAATCGATGCGCACAAGGAAGTGGGTAAGCTCGCATTTGAAATCGCAGACATACTGGTGACGGTAGGACTGCGCGCAAAAACATGTGCTGAGGCTGCGCGTGAAGAGGGAATGAGTGCGAAGAAGGTTTTTGAATTTGATGATGCGATTTCTACCGGAGAATTTTTGTCAAAAAATATTAAGTCTGGAGACGTCCTCTATATAAAAGGTTCGCAAGGCGTGCGTCTTGAGAAAGCAGTAAAAATGCTCATGGCTCATCCTGAAGCAGCGGGAGATTTGCTTGTCAGACAGGAAGAGATCTGGGGACACAAGTAGTTCTGTGTCGTTCCGGACTCGATCCGGAATCCAGGTTTCTGGCATTTAGGTACTTGACTGGTATATTATAGTATGCTATACTATAAGTAATAAGGTATATATCAGCAAAATACGTTGATATATAAGGCTATAGTTATACACAGCATTTACACAGTTCAAGTATCTATTGTGTAATTAAACAAGGTAAAATTATAGTGAAAGACATTCTTTTCACAGGGTTAAACAAAAAACTGTTTTGAAACGTCAGACAGTTTAAGAATAGTTTTTTGTTTAACCTTTAATAACAATAATTATGAAAAAGATCATTGCCTTTTTTGCCACATTCATTGACTTTAAGTCCTTCGTTTGTGCTGATGGTATCGCCGGCGCATAAGCCCGCAACTATCCCAGATTTTCTTAAAAGCTGCCACAACGGTAGCTTTTTTATTTTACACTTTAAAGCATACTAAGATACCGCTCACCGCGATCTGAAAGTACGGTGACCACAATGCCGGTTGGTTTGTGTTCGGCAATATATTTTTCTGCGGCAAGGACATTTGCGCCGGAGCTTATGCCAACAAAAATACCAAGCTCTTTGGCGAGGCGCTGCATGCGGGCAATAGATTCCTCTGATGATACTGCAACAACTGTGTTCACTTTTTCCATTTCTACGATTGGAGGAATGAAACCATCTCCAATACCTTGAATTTTGTGTGGGTTTGCGGGGCCTCCTAGCATTACTGCAGATTCTGTCGGCTCTACGGCCACCGTCTGGCAGTTTGAAAACTTCTCCTTAAGTGCCTTGCAGACACCCATGAGTGTTCCGCCTGTTCCGGTACCAGCGACAAAGGCAGAGATTTCCTTATCGGGGTGGAGCGCTGTTACTTGTTCGATAATTTCTTTACCAGTCGTTTTGTAGTGACATTCGATATTATCAGGGTTTGCGAATTGGTTTGGATTAAAAGCACTGAGCTCTTTTACGAGCGCGTCGCGCTTTTCTACAGCTCCGGCAAAATCACTTGGCGGAACTTCGATAATGTCCGCGCCGAAGGCGCGGATCATTTTCTTGCGTTCATCGCTCATGTTGCTTGGCATGACAACGATCATTTTATATCCACGTTCAGCTGAAAGCATGGAGAGGGCAATGCCGGTGTTGCCGCTAGTAGCTTCCACAATAGTGCCGCCAGGTTTTAATTCACCGCGCGCCTCTCCGGCATCAAGAATAGCTTTTGCCATTCTATCTTTAATACTGCCACTCGGATTTGTTGTCTCGAGCTTCGCATAGAGGCCCTCACTAATTTTAATAAGGGGAGTGTTGCCGAC
>CAZRTW010000049.1:0-6556 GCA_964603145.1 uncultured Candidatus Saccharibacteria bacterium
TAATTTTGTAGAGCGGCGGCTGTGCGATGTAGATAAATCCTCCATCGATGAGCGGACGGAAATAACGATAGAAGAGTGTGAGAATAAGCGTACGAATGTGTGCTCCGTCAACGTCGGCATCGGTTGCTATCACAATTTTGTGATAGCGAAGTTTTGTAATATCAAAGGTGTCTCCAATTGCCGTACCCATAGCCACAACAAGATTGCGAATCTGTTCAGACGCAAGCATCTTGTCGAGACGCGCACGCTCGATATTGAGAATCTTTCCGCGAAGCGGAAGAATTGCCTGCGTGCGTCTGTCGCGACCGGTTTTTGCCGTACCTCCCGCAGAGTCTCCCTCTACGATGAAGATTTCAGCTTCTTCAGCGCTCTTGGTCTGACAGTCGGCCAATTTTCCAGGGAGTGTCATGCCTTCGAGTGCGCCTTTTCGGAGCACTGAATCTTTCGCAGCCTTTGCAGCCTTTCGGGCACGCACAGCGAGAATCGCCTTGTTTACGATTCCCTTTGCCTCGTCTGGATGCTCTTCAAGAAAGGCAGAAAATGCATCGCCGAATACTGTCGCAACTGCGCCTTGCGCTTCAGGAGAACCAAGTTTTCCTTTAGTCTGTCCTTCAAACTGAATTTCACGAAGCTTTACGGAAACAACGGCAGTGAGACCTTCGAGTACGTCGTCACCGGTAAATGCGCCGTCGGCTTCTTTTACATAGTTCTCTTTTTTTGCATACGTGTTAAGTGTACGTGTGAGCGCCATCTTAAAACCAGTGATGTGTGTTCCACCTTCTGGATTGTAGATATTGTTTGCGTAGGCAACAATTTTTGAAGAAACGTCATCAGTGTACTGAAGCGCGATTTCACACATGACCCCATCCTGTTCTTTTTCTGTATAGAAAATAGTATCTTGTACTGGCTTTTGGGAGAGGTTGTAGTACTTTACAAGCGAGACAAGTCCCCCTTCGAAGTAGAAAGAGTAATTGGGTACATCGATGCCGAGATCAGAGAACCAGAATGTGTCATCCAGTTTCATCTTCCCTGCGTAATTACGCGCATCGAGAATACGAATAGAAAGACCTTTTACAAGATACGCCTGGCCCCGAAGATGACTGACGATTGTATCCCATGAAAATTTTAGATCTCCTTTAAAAATTTCATCGTCAGGTTTGAATGTAATGATAGTACCGTGCTTTTTTGATGAGCCAACTTTTGTCACCTTTCCTTTTTTCTTTCCCTGAGAATATTCCTGCACGTGAACTCCCCCATCGCGATGTACCATTGCCTGTGTGTAGATCGAAAGTGCGTTTACCACAGATGCACCCACACCATGAAGACCGCCGGAAACTTTATATCCTTCACCACCGAATTTTCCTCCGGCGTGAAGAGTAGTCATAACAGTTTCAAGTGCAGACACTTTTGTTTTTGAGTGAACATCAACTGGAATTCCGCGGCCGTTGTCGGCAACGCGAATAGTATTATCAGGAAGCATTACCACTTCGATCTCATTACAAAATCCGCCCATCGCTTCGTCGCGAGAGTTGTCAAAAATTTCCCAAACAAGGTGATGGAGACCTTCAATTCCGGTTCCTCCAATGTACATACCCGGTCGCTTTCGCACCGGTTCAAGCCCTTCCAGAACTGAAATGTCTTCTGCGCTATAGCTACCTGGATTTTTTGCTACTTTCTTATCGGGCATGGAGCTTAAAATTGATTAAAATAACCTTGTTTTGTAAGGGCTAAATGACTATTTAGGTGCTGTAAGTATAGCATATTTCGGGATAAAAAACGAGTGCAAAAATACCCTATTCTCCTGTGGTTGTGCCGGTTTCTACACCTGTCGTAATCCCTCCATCTGTTGTACTGGTGCCAGTTGTAGACTCTCCTGTGGTTCCAGTTTCCTCTCCTGTTGTGGTTCCAGTGTCACCACCTGTCGTTCCTGTATCTTCTCCGGTTGTTTCAGTTTCTTCACCTGTAGTGGTGCCAGAGTCAGTTCCTGTTGTTGTGCCTTCTTCCTCACCTGTCGTTCCAGTTTCTTCAAGAGAAGTACCTCCCTCATCTTCCGTACCCGTTGTTGTCGTACTGCCACCACCTCCGAGAGTAGTACCAGAACCACCTGCGTTTTGAAGAAGAGTTTTAAATTGATCTTTTGTAACACAAACATCATCAACACACACTTCATTTTTAACGCGGAGCGTTCCAATCGTTGCATCTTTGATTTCAACAACTGCCTCCTTGAGGAAATTAGTAATGAGTGAAGCAAGTGATCCGCTCTTACTGACATCAATTGAAGAGAGTGTTTCAAACTTTATATCAAGTTCTTGGATCGCTCCTGCAAGAAGCGGAGCAAATTGTGCATAATTAAGACCCATCACTTGTCCATTTTCATCATAAGAAACAAGACGATTTTCAACTGTTGCAACTTCTTCAGCGATGAAACCAACATAGCGACCGCTGTCTACAAGTGAAGTATACGAAACAGGACGAAGTGCATTTACTTGAGCAAGTGTTCCTGTCATAGTCATAACATCAGTTTTGAAACGAGCAGCAGAAGGCACTGTACAAGACGTCACTGCTGTTGTAAGCACGCCAACACCACTGATACAAACCGCTGTCGCACCGGCGCCAGTTGAAAGACCACTGAATGTAACACCACCTGAAGTTTGAACAGCACCCGAAGTGTTGACCTGAAACTGCGATGTTGATCCAACGCTAAAGAGGGCATTCGGAGATAGGTCGCCGCCAAAATTCGTACCCGTAGTGTCACTATACATACGCAAATTTCCTGAACCATCTGAAAGTGCAATTCGATTGCTGTCAGTTGCTCCCATCGAATTCCATCCACCGATGTATACGTTACTAGAACCCGTGGTCAGCGTAGCACCTCCATAGGTGGAGCCATTTTGTGTTGCAAGAACAATGTTTCTTGACCCAGTTGTTATACCAGTTCCGGCGACAGCTCCAAGAAGAAGATTATAATGCCCACCGTAAAGGTGGTTACCAGCAGAAGCCCCCACAACAGTATTTTCAGCTATCAATCCTGGAGTAACACTGACACCACTCATAGCTTTGTCACCTATCGCCACGTTAAAGCTTCCTGTCGTATTACCATTCCCTGCATTAAAACCAACACCTACGTTACCCCCACCAGATGTAACGTTATAGCCTGCTTGATAACCAAACCAATTATTAAATCCAGATGAGCCAGTCTGTGCATTTCCGGCAGTTACTCCAAAAACAGCATTTGTACTTACGCTTCCTGGTCCCCAACCAGCAGTTATCGTGTCCGAACCAGTATGAATTTGTATATCAGAAGCGAATGTTTTTACTCCACCAAAAGTTTGTGTGGTAGTTGAAACCAATCCGGGATAGCTTGTATTATCAGCCGTTTGCGCGTAGATCGTTGTTCCGCTTATAACAAGACCGTTGGCATGTTTTGTTACTCCATTTAGTGTTCCAACTGTCGTTACCCCACTTCCTCCGGTACATGTTGTCCATTGTGGTGCCAATCCGGCTCCTTGTGAGATGAGACACTGACCGCTTGTCCCGAGACCAAGTGGTGTAGTAGGTGTTGCACCTGCCCCACCGCCGAGAACAATTGAGTGCTGTGTAAGAGCACCAGAGGATGCGAGAGTTCCTGTGCCTGAATAATAGAGAACTCCACCGGAAGTTCCTGAAGCAAGGCCTGTGCCACCGTTTGCAACAGGCAAAATTGAGGAGCCCACATCAGCAGCAAGGTTGAGCGCAGAAGATGAGAGGACGCCGGAAGAGTTTGTGTGTAAAATACCGGTAGAGAGAGCGCTCAGTGTCGTAGTCCCCGCCGATGTAAGACCGCCTGTCGCTGTAATGAGACCAGTATTACTAACTTTGAATTTCGAAGTGCCTCCCACTTGCGCATCGATAAGATTTTGCGCGCCGGAACCAACTGCTGTTTCTGTTCGATTTATAAAAAGATCAGTGTTTGCTGCAGAACCAGAAGCCTGATTATATGTTGGCATAATCTTTAGTCCGAAAACCGAACCAGATGTTGCGGTGTTTGTGATTGAAAAACTTTGAAGCCCAGTCCAAGTATTCGCATTCGTAACATCGAGTGAGATTGTTCCAGTTGAAGTAATTGGAGTAGCAGTAGCCGAAAGTCCGGAGCCGGCAGTCACTTGAGTGACGCTACCTGCCCCTCCGCAACTTGTCCATTGCGGTACTACTCCCGCACCTTGCGACTGAAGACACTGACCGCTTGTACCGAGACCAAGTGGTGTGGATGGTGCTCCCCCTGTACCGCCACCTAGAACAAGAGAATACTGTGTAAGAGCGCCCGAAGATGCAAGTGTCCCCGCTCCTGAATAATACAGAACACCGCCAGAAGTACCGGAAGAGAGACCCGTTCCACCGTTTGCCACTCCGAGTGTTCCTGTCACTGTAGTGAAATCAACACTTATACTTCCACTTGTAATATCAATACCAGTACCTTCTGTGTATGCATTACTCAAAAATTGTGCCCAAGCGATGGCTGTTGTTCCAACTGTAACGACTGTATTAGTTTGAGTCCATGCAGTTCCGGCATTTACAGTACCGGCAAGTACGGCCACTGCTGCATTCGTAAATTCGGATGGCTCATCACAGCTTGTACATCGAGTAAGTTTGTATTTCGTAGAACCATCTCCCACTGTCGTCACAGTATAAATACCATTATATGGCTCATTCCCACCAGTTTCATTTTTAACAAGAAGACGGTCGTTCACCCCAAGCGTAACTCCGTCGATAGCACCGAGTGCTCCGTTTGATCCACCTTCGAGATATGCACCAACACCAGATGCACCCGGATCATACGCAGGTGTTAATGGAAGTGTAGTAGTTGTTGCCGCATTAACAGAAACTTTCCATTTAAGACCGTTTACAAGACCGTCAACATAGGATTTGTTTGCGGCTTCAGTCGCATTAGTAGGTGTTCCCACGCTTGTGATCACATTGCTCCCCGCAGAAAGTCCACCGGAAGCTGTGATCGCACCATTGAATGTTTTCGCTCCTGCAAATGTTTGAGTTCCGGTCGAGACAAGGCCAGGGTAAGTCGCGTCAGCGTTTTGCGCATAGAGTACGTTTGATTCAATTCGAAGACCATTTGCATGTTTACCGGATGGCGCGCTATCGATAGCTCCAATGCTGGTTGGCGCCAAACTAGTAAGTGTTGATCCAGAGAATGTAAGCGCGCCACCAATCCCAATGTCAGTGGCGACGGCAGATGACCCAGTCGCATTTCCCACAAGAGATGACGCAGCTACATTATTAAATTTTGCATACGTAACTGCCGCGTTGTTAATTTTTGTAGTTGTGATGGCACTACTACCGATAGTGATCACACCGGCATTTGTGAGTGTTGCATCGCCAGAGAGTGCTACCGCAGTAGCAACGTTTGATCCATTACCAACAAAGATACTCCCATCAGCAAGTGTGTTCGTCATCTTACTGTTGAACGTTGACCAGTCGGTTGAAGTGAGTACTCCACGCACTGTCGCAGACGCAGATGGAAGATTGATGGCAATTGCATTTGCGCCAGAGAGTGTCACTCCAACATCATTTGAAACTGCAGTTCCGTTTGTTGATATTGTTTTATATTCAAGCGCATTTCCAGCATTATTAACGCCGAGAATTTGATTACTCGTACCCAAAGAATTGAGTCCGGTACCACCGTTGTCAGTAGAAAGGGTGCCGGTAACTTTTGTTGAAACATCAATCGTTCCATTTGCAATATCAGCATTGACGATCTGGCTCCATGATGGATTCCCAGAAGCATTACCGTGAAGCACCGTCGCGGTTGTTCCTTGGTTTTGGAAAAGTGCTGATGCAAGTGTTGGTGTAAAAAATGCCGGCTCTCCAGAAGAGCCACTATTGTTTCCAAAAATAGTGTACGCGTTAGCGTCTTCTAGCTCAAATGTGAGTGCTGGTGTTGTTGTAGAACCAGCTACACTTACCGTAAAAAGGGGGCTTAAATCGTCCGCTGAAAAGCTTGTTACAGTACCTGTTCCAGCAATCACAACATAACATTCTGCATCACCTGGTGAACACGTTGGATCATTTGTTTCTCCTGGTGTGTACGGAGATGTAGGCGGAGTCGCAAATACATACGTCGCAAATGAGAAAGTAAGGAGGAACGCAAGCGTAACAACCAAAAGGCGGTTTTCTTTAAAAAGACTAGTTGTAACTCGTTGAAAAGTTCCTTTCATGAAAAATAAAAGCGCTACGAGATTGGGCCCACGACGCACATGTATATAGTATACAGAAATTTCCCGTCAATTTCTATCGAAATTGACGGGAAACTGTTCAAAACTAAGCAGATTTCAGCTTATGGTACTTGACTTTCCGTTGGTGGTAACTCAGTCTCCCTTTCTTCTGTTATTTCTGGCTGGTTTTCGGTTGGAGGAACTATGTTCTCACTTATATCTACATTTGTATCAAGTTCAAGATCTTCTGTAATTTCTGGTTGATTTTCAGTTGGAGGAACTGGAGTCTCAAAAGATGCTGACGGCTGTACTCCGGAATTGTTCAAAAGATTTTGCAATTCTGTTTTTGTTAC
>CAZRTW010000050.1:0-6516 GCA_964603145.1 uncultured Candidatus Saccharibacteria bacterium
ATGAATATAGTGTTTTTCGACACAGAAACAACCGGTATCGACGAAAAAGATCGTCTCTGCCAGATCGCTTGGATGCAAGGTACTGTCATTCGTGCGGAACTTTTCAAACCACCGTTTCCTATTCCTGCCATGGCGAGTGCGGTACACCACATTACAAACGGCATGGTGGAAGATCGTCCTCTTTTCAAAGAATCAGAAGAATGGGTAGTGCTCAAGGAACTTTTTGAGGCAGAGGATACAATTGTTGTTGCTCATAATGCCAAATTTGATTTGGCGATGCTTAAAAAAGAAGGCATCGAACCAAAAAATCATATTTGTACACTCAAGGTTGCACGTGCGATGGACCCTGAGGGGAAAATTGAAAAATATAATCTGCAATTCCTCCGCTACGCGCTTAATCTGGAAGTTTCCGAGGATGCCCTTGCACATAGTGCCGATGGCGATGTGCTAGTGATGGAAAAATTGTTTGCACGGCTGCTTAAAAAATTGACGGAAACAAAATCTGAAGAGGAAGCATTGAAAGAAATGATGGACATCTCTACCCTGCCTTCTCTCTTTAAAACAATTCCATTCGGGAAGCACAGAGGCAAGGCACTCGCCGATGTTGCCAAGGAGGCACCTGATTATCTTGAGTGGCTACTTGCGGAGAAGGAGAAAAAACCATACGGCGAAGAGGACTGGATTTATTCAATCAAAATTCATCTTGGGAAATTATAAAAGGCCACACTTTTGAGTGAGGCCTTTTATATAAATGCTGGTAAATTTAATACATCGTCCAGCCTGAATTTTCCATAGACAGCACGATTTCACCAAAGGAGCAGAATTCATCAAAAAGGCGTAGTATCACGTACTTTCCTGCATGGTCATGCTCATTTGGCTTAATGCCATAAAGCTGGTAAATCCTCCTCATATTTTCGATAGACCCCAAAAATATAAAAAGGTTCTTCTCCTTCAGGCCTTTCTGAAAAATTTTTTCATAAATGCCCAATTCATGTGGAATCTTTTTTTTATCAAGTGACTGTTTTTTTGCCTTTTCATAAAGGCCTAATACGAATTTTAAAACTCTTTCGTAATTACCTTCACTCTCTTTGTGTTGTGCGAGTAGTGAGTTGACCGTGAGACTCCAGTTCTGTTCCATTCTGAAAATTTATATGTTATTTAAAAAAGATTTCCCGCGCATAATAAAACATTTTTCTTTCCACGTCAAAGCGTCCACTTTTAGCCTTCATGTTACAATTCTTGTATGCAAACGGCGCTTATTATCGTTATTGCCATCCTTGTTGGCATCGTACTCTATCTCACTCTCCGTAAAAACACCGGAGTAGTCCCTCCGCAGGACGATACTGGGCTGAAACTTCTCCTTCAACAAATGAACGAACTCACTCGAACCGTAGATGCGAAGCTTGGCGAAAGTGCGAAAGAGATGAATCAAGCTATGCGCCATCAAGCGAGCGAGTCCACAAAAATTATCCAAGAGGTTACAGAAAAACTCACACTCCTTGATGTGACCAATAAGCAGGTTGTCGGATTTACGGAGCAACTCGAAGAGCTACAGGATATTTTGAAAAATCCAAAGCAACGCGGGATTCTTGGCGAATACTATCTTGAAGCGTTACTTAAAAATATTTTACCGACGAATGGCTACCAGATGCAGTACGGATTTCCAGACGGCACAATCGTGGACGCGGCGGTATTTGTAAAGGAAAAAATTATTCCCGTTGATTCAAAATTCTCTCTCGAAAACTACAACCGTCTTGCCGGAGAAAAGGATCCGCTTCGTAAAGTCGAATATGAAAAAATGTTTGTGAACGATTTAAAACTCCGTATCACAGAAACTTCAAAATACATTCAACCAGAAAATGGCACGATGGAATTTGCCTTTATGTTTATTCCGCACGAGGCAATTTATTACGATCTCCTTGTGAATAATGTGGGAGCAACAGACGAGAATTCTGAAAATCTTATTCAGCGTGCTGCATCGAAATATAAAGTTATTATTGTGTCGCCCACTTCGTTCCTTGCCTACCTCCAGACTGTCCTCCAAGGCCTCCGAGCGCTCCAGATTGAGGAGACAGCAAAAGATATCATAAAGCGTGTGGGTGAACTTGGTAAGCATTTGAAGTCATATGAGGAATACAATATGAAGCTTGGCAATGCGCTCGGCACAGCAGTTAATCACTACAACGCGGCAGGAAAGGAATTTAAAAAGGTAGATAAAGATGTGATGCGTATTGCAGGTACTTCCCCTGAACTTGAGACTGTACTTCTCGAAAAACCGTCCATAGAAGAGTAATGGCTACGAAAAGCCCCGCGGCTGTGCCGCGGGGCTTTTTTGACACATCCTTGAATTATTGGTACTTTGATGGGGACAAAACAAATCTGTTAATTAAAATCCCCCATATAGAAAATGAAAAACTTTAAAAAAGTAATCACGGTAATTGGCGGTGGTCCTTTTGCGACTGCACTTGCCTACATTCTCACCCAAAATAATAACAAAGTAATTTGGTATATGAGAAATGAAGAGATAGTAAAATCACTGATTCGAAAAGGCGTAAACCACAAATACCTTCCCTGGGTCCGTTTTAACAAGGCGGCAATTTCTCCGACTAACAACCTTCAAGAGGCAGTTGATTGTTCAGAGTTTATTGTTATCGCCGTTCCTTCAGCCTATCTTTATGATGCAGTTTTAAGTGCCGTGCCAGGAATTGTATGGAAAGAGAAGAAAATTATCTCTGCAGTAAAAGGCTTAGTAACGAATGGGAACAAACTGCTAAATGATTATCTAAGGGGCATGTATGATTTCCCTATCGAAAATTATGTATCACTCATGGGACCGTGTCATGCTGAGGAAATTGCTAAAGGTTTGAAATCTTATCCTACATTTTCTGGACTTGATGAAAAACTCACAAAGTCAGTTTCTACACTCTTTGCCGGTAAAAGCATCGAAGCTCGATGCAATAATGATGTATGGGGTGCGCAATTCGCAGCAATCCTCAAGAACGTATATGCAATTGGAGCAGGTATCGCAACAAAACTTGATGGGTACGGCGACAACTTCACCAGTGTCTATGTAACAAATTGTAGAAAAGAAATGGTCACATTTTTAGGCAAACACTTTAATCTTGTTCATCCTGCGCCTGATATGCCAGATTTTTCTAACAGTGTGTATCTGGGTGACCTATTAGTAACTGCATATTCATCTTTTAGCCGAAACAGAACATTTGGTGGTCATGTCGGCAAAGGACTTAGTCCAAAAGCTGCCAGTGACGAAATGGCAGACGGATTTCCTGAAGGATATTACGCGGCGAAAGCTATGATGGAAATTTCGAAAGAGCACAAGCTAAAGATTCCTATAGCAAAGGCTGTATATGAGATTCTATGGAATGGTGCCTCATCGGAACAGATTTTTGAAAAACTCTGTAAGACTTTTAATTAATTTTTTCTTAATGTATTTTTAAACTCAGGCACTACAATCGTAGTGCCTGAATTCGTTTAGAATATATTTTTTAGAAAATCCCAGAAGCCTTCTTCCTCTTCTTCGGGTGGAGGTGCGATTTTATTTTCATCTTCCGTTATTACGATCATGTGCTCGCCATTTTTTACTAATGGGAATTGTTCACGGAGTGCGGCCTCTTTCCCGTCTGGTGTATTGAGCGCAGAGAGACGCGTGGAGAGATTTTCCCGCTTCTCTGCAAGTGTGGCTGCCTCAGCTTCTGCGCGCTTCCGCTCTTTTGCCGCATCAATGCTCTTCCCAGCCAATGAATAAAGACCATAGCCCATAAAGACAATCACAAACAAAATAAGAAGCGCCGCTCCGCGCGAGAAGACGATTTTTTTGAAAAGATTGGTCTTTTTTTGGTAGGACATGGAAAACTTGAAATGCTAGGATAAAACCTGTACACTCATTCTATCATGCTATTTTCGAAGAAACACCGCAAGAAAGTGAACATTGCCTGGGGGATCGTCTCCGTACTCATTATTGTACTTATGATTGCTCTCTACATGCCTGTGCTCTTTATGCCCTAAATCAGCAAAGCTGATCGGGCGAACAAAACCCCCAGAATTTTCTGGGGGTTTTGTTTTAGCCGTAACTTTTTTAAGTATCACTCCCACGTTGCATCATTTTCAGGAATACATCGTGCGGAATGTTTACTTTTGCAGATGCCTTCATTTTTGCCTTTCCTCTTTTTTGCTTTTCAAGCAATTTTTTCTTTCGGGACACGTCTCCGCCTCCTACCATCTTTGATCCGTGCATCAACACGTCTTTTCGAAAGGCTTTGATGGTTTTAGATGCAAGAATTTTTCCGAGCGCCACACCCTGCACTTTCATCTCGAATTGCTGGCGAGGCAAAATTGTCTGAAGTTTCTCTGTGGCCTGATCTGCTTCTTCCTGTGCACGACGACGTGAGATCACACGAGTAAACGCGGGAACAATTTCATCGGCAAGCACAATATCCATACGAGTAACTGAAGCGGGGCGAAGTCCGGCGATAGTGTATGTAATTGAAGCATAACCAGAAGTGAGACTCTTTAGTTCATCAAAAAATCCGCGCATGAGTTCTCGGAGTGGCATCGTAACAGAAACAGCCGAGCGGCCTTCACCGAAGGATTCAGTTTCCCCTACTTCCCCTTCGTGCTCGTATAAAAATGGCATGAGAATTCCTACATAACGCTCTGGCGTAATGATGCGCATATTTGCCCATGGCTCTTCCACGGCAGCGATCTCGCCATCATTTGGAAAGAGATGGGGCGAATACACTGTCACTTTTTTGTCAGAATTTTTTTTAGTTACGATATATGTGATCGACGGCGTTGTGACAATAAGCTCAAGGTGAAATTCTCGGTGAAGTCGCTCCGTAATAATTTCAAGGTGAAGCATTCCGAGGAAGCCTGCACGGAACCCGCGGCCGAGTGCGCCGCTCGACTCTTCCTCAAATGTAAACGCTGAATCAGAAAGTTTGAGACGGCTAAGGGCCATTCTAAGAGTCGGAAAATCATCCTGACTCTCTGGGTAAATTGATGCCCACACAACTGGACGCGGGTTGTCATATCCTGCGAGAGCCTGCATTGGATTTTTTTCAGTCGTAATCGTGTCACCGACGCTCGCAATACCCGGCTGTTTCACTCCCGTCACGATATAGCCAATCTCGCCTGCTCCGATCGTATCGCGGGCCTCTTCATCAGGCATAAACACACCGACTTCAAGCGCAATAAATTTTTCTTTGGCAACCCCAAAGAGCAGACGGTCATGTCGCTTTACACTTCCGCTAAACACACGAACGTAGACAATAACGCCACGGTGGTCGTCATATTTAAAATCAAATACAAGTGCTTTAAGGCCTCCTTCCGTGGAAACAACTTCGCCTGCATGTTCAGTTTTTGGAGGCGGAATGCGTTCAATAACAGCTTTCAAGAGCTCCTCCACACCTTCTCCGGTACGGCCGGAAACTTCAAGCACAGTGTCAGGATCAATATCAAGAAGCGTTGCGATTTCCAATTTTACATCGTCAGGTCGAGCAAGCGGAGAGTCGATCTTAGAAACAGCGGGGACGATCACCAAGCCTTCTTTACGCGCCATTTCAAGCGTTGTGAGCGTCTGTGCCTGAACTCCTTGGGTTGAGTCCACAAGCAGGATTGATCCTTCAACGGCCTTGAGCGCACGCGAAACTTCGTATGAAAAGTCGATATGCCCTGGCGTATCAATAAGGTTCAGCTGAAAATTTTGACCGTTTGCCTCATGCTCCATGCGAACTGGCTGCATCTTGATTGTGATGCCACGTTCGCGTTCAAGCTCCATGTTATCAAGCACCTGGTCACGCATTTTGCGCGCCTCAATGGTGCCAGTCACCTCAAGCATACGGTCGGCAAGCGTAGACTTGCCGTGATCGATATGCGCGATAATACTAAAGTTTCGGATGTGTTTTAAATCCATATAAGCCCCCAAATACTACCAGAAAAGCCTTATTTTTCAAAAAATAACTATTTAATCTCCTCGCTCGAAACAAGGTCAACCTTCCAGAATTTTTTGCGAAGCGCGCTTGCGAATTCAAAGAATGTCTGACTCTTAAGAGCTATTAGCACGAGTACGCCGGCAATTACGCCGCCAATACATGCGATGGCGCCATGGAAGAAGACGCCCCAGAAAATATTCATATTGAACGCGTGCGCAAAAATGTTAAGAAGAAGGTACGCTACACCGCCGGTTGCAAAGGCGGCTGCAATTGCTTCAAAGAATGTGCGGGCAATATTGTGGCTCGATGTGAGATAGGTTTTTCTCAAATCTCTCCAATGAAGCCACGCATTGAGAAGCGTACCTATTGAATATGCGAGCGGGAGCATCAATACGGCAGTTTCAGGAAGATCAGGCACACGGAGGAGCGACTCGATAAAATACCGGAACATTGGAAATGTTTTAAATACATGAATAAGGAAGAATGAAAGAAAGATAATGAGGAGAGAACAGAAGCCGTTGATGATAAGCGGAGTCTTTGTGTTTTGTGCAGAATAAAATGCACG
>CAZRTW010000051.1:0-6191 GCA_964603145.1 uncultured Candidatus Saccharibacteria bacterium
CCATTACCAATGGAGTGCTCTACCAACTGAGCTACAACGGCAGAATTCAATACTCGGCAATAGTAATATATTTTACCTAAATTTCCAATTAGGTTTTGCTATACTTTCACAATGGAACCACATCTTGAACTCCCCAGCATAAAATACAAAGACAGCTTTCTTGAAGCAATTGCCGAGCAAGATTCTGCCCAGTTCTCACGTGTTGAAGGTTACACAAGCGAATCCTATGATGGTGATTTTGATGCTTATCTACAGAAACTCGAAGATTATAGACAGGGAAAAAATTTACCCGGTGATTGGGTTCCGCAAACCGTATATTGGCTTATCGACAATGAAGAATTTATCGGGCGTGTTTCAATACGTCATTACCTCAATGATAATTTGGAAAAAATCGGAGGTCACATCGGCTACTCTATCAGACCAAGCAAGCGGGGAAAGGGATATGGAAATCTGATTCTTACACTCGGACTTACAAAGGCCAAAGAGCTTGGCCTTGAGAATGCCTTAGTAACTTGTGACAGAGATAACTTGGCATCGAAAAAAATTATAGAAAAAAACGGCGGCGTATTTGAAGACGAGAGAGGTGATGACGACGGACAGATAAAACTTCGCTTTTGGGTCCCGACATCGTAATATGCATATATGTCCGAGACTGCTGATATAGACAACCGCATACTAGAAATCGAAACAGCCATGGGCGGGGGCGATTTTTGGGCTGACAAAGACAAGGCGCAGGCCTTGATTCGCGAACTTGGTGAACTCAAACAAAAAAAGGAAGGTGCAGCGGCCTTTGATAAAGGCGGAGCGATCATGACTATCATTGCGGGAGCAGGGGGAGACGATGCCGAAGATTTTGCCCGAATGCTTTTTGACATGTATGTGAAATTTTTTGCAAGGCGCGGTCTCTCCTACGCAGTGATTCATTCACACAGAAACGATCACAACGGCTACCGCAATATTTCTTTTGAAGTAGCGGGGAAGGGAGCCTATGGAGTGCTGAAGAACGAAAATGGCGTGCATCGCCTTGTTCGCACGAGTCCTTTTAATTCAAAAGCCAAGCGTTCGACTAGTTTTGTATTAGTTGAAGTTATTCCTAAAATTTCTAAGGCAGCAATGCCAGAACTCTCTGACGCCGATGTGGAGATAGATTTTGCCAAGGCTGGCGGAGCAGGGGGTCAAAACGTGAATAAGCGCGAAACAGCAGTTCGGATCACACACAAGGCGACAGGGATTTCAGTCCATGTCCGTGAAGAGCGTTCCCAAGAACAAAACCGCGAACGAGCTATGGAAATGATCCGAGGAAAGCTCTATAAAAAGGCTGAAGAGGAGCATAAGAGCCTTGTGGAAAGTATGCAAATTACCAAGGGAACCGATATTGAGTGGGGTAGTCAGATCCGAAACTACGTTTTGCACCCATATAAACTCATAAAAGACCTTCGAACAGGGGTAGAGACGGCCGATGTAAAGGGCGTTCTTGAAGAGGGCGAACTCGACGCTTTCGTTGGGGCATATAAAAGTATATAATAGAGGGTACCTTAGTTTAGGGCTCCTCTATTGTTTCTGGTCCTGCTCTTGTACATCTAATTTCCGCCTCGGCGAGCCTTTTTATGATTTATTTCAACAACGTTAGAAAAGAATATCCCAAAAGCACTGTTGCACTCCAAGATATTACACTCTCAATCAATTCTGGTGAGTTCGTTTCCATCGTCGGCCACTCTGGTGCAGGGAAGACGACACTTATAAAACTTATTCTTGCTGAAGAGTCACCAAGCGAAGGAACTGTTTTTTTTGAATCGCTTGATGTTCACCGCTTAAAGAGCGGAGATCTCACACGACTTCGCCGCCGCATCGGTACTGTCTTTCAGGATTTCAAACTTCTCCCGAACAAAACTGCATATGAAAATATTGCGTTTGCAATGGAAGCAGCAGGGAAGACAGATGAGGAAATTTCAGCTGATGTTCCGCATATGCTCGATCTCGTGGATCTTCTCGATAAAGGTTCAAATTTTCCAAGCCAGCTCTCCGGTGGAGAAAAGCAGCGACTCGCAATTGCGCGCGCCATCATCAATCAACCGGAAGTGATCATTGCTGACGAACCGACGGGGAATCTCGATCCGATCAACACGTATGAGATCGTGCAGATTCTGAAAAAGATTAATGATCTCGGCACAACCATCATTTTGACGACGCATAACCGAGGAGTAGTCGATTCTATCGGCAAGCGTGTGATCACACTTGAAAAGGGCAAGATTGTGCGAGATGATAAGGACGGGAAGTATATGATTTAATGAAGTATTGATATGGGAATGATAAATTTCAAAAGAATATTTAAAACAGGATTTCTCGCGTTTACTCGTAACGGGATTGTTTCTGTCGCGTCCGTCATCATCATGACCATTACGCTCTCTGTGCTCTCTGGTGTGCTTCTTTTTGAGCATGTGCTCGAAAGTACACTCGAAAATGTAGAGAATAAAGTGGATGTTTCAGTGTACTTTGTACCAGGTGCTGATGAAGACGCTATTATGGCTCTTAAGCACAAGGTAGAGAACGTTCCGGAAGTTGCCTCGACTACCTATACTTCGGAAAAAGATGCACTTGCAGATTTCCGAGCTCGTCATGCAAACGATCAGACAACGCTTCAAGCGCTTGATGAACTCGATGATAACCCGATCGGCGGTATGTTGAGTATTAAAGCCAAAGACATCTCGCAGTACGCAAGCATTTCCAAGTTCTTTGATGATCCAAGCGCACTCGGCGTTGGAAGCCAGTCCATTATTGATAGTGTCGACTACAATACCAACAAGGAAGATATCGATATTATCCATGGAATTCTAGAACAGGGCAGACTCCTGGGACTTCTCGTTACGCTTGTGTTCATGGTTCTCTCGATTCTTATTACCTTTAACACCATTCGACTTGCTATTTTCTTTGCTAAAGAAGAAATCTCCGTTATGCGTCTTGTGGGTGCTTCGCGGTGGCATGTACAAGGACCGTTTTTGGTTGAAGGACTCTTTTATGGAATCATTTCAACCTTAGTTACGCTTATTATCTTCTTGCCGATTACATACTGGTTTGGCCGACATATGACTGATTTCTTCCAAGGTATTAATCTCTTCAAGTATTACGTGAGTCACTTGTATGAATTCGTGATAATACTCCTTCTCTTTAGTGTAGCGCTCGGAGCATTCTCAAGTTTCCTTGCAACAAGAAAGTATCTCAAAGTGTAAACGGGTTCCCATTTATCAATTTCTTAAGACTGACAAATAGTATGATGATGTTCAGCAAAAAACAGGCAGAGAACCCGAAATATATTTTCGTAGTAGGAGGCGTGATTTCCGGAGTGGGAAAGGGGATCACTACCAGTTCTATTGCCAAGATACTCCAAGACCGCGGTCTTAAAGTGACGGCGATCAAAATCGATCCTTACATCAACGTTGATGCGGGAACTATGAATCCGACTGAACACGGAGAGGTATTTGTCCTCGACGATGGTGATGAGACTGATCAGGACATGGGAAACTATGAGCGCTTTCTCAACATTGACCTTACCCGCGTAAACTACATGACGACTGGCCGTGTGTATGACACTGTTATTCACAAGGAGCGCAATCTTGAATATGGTGGCAAATGCGTGGAAGTAGTTCCGCACATTCCGATGGAAGTTATTGAACGCATTGAAAAGGCACAGAAAAAAGCTGAGGCAGATGCTGTTGTTATCGAAGTAGGAGGTACGGTAGGTGAGTATCAGAACATGCTCTTCCTTGAAGCTGCCCGTATGATGCGTCTCAAGCACCCAAAGGATGTGGCATTTGTCATGGTTTCATATCTTCCTGTGCCAAGTAAAATTGGTGAGATGAAAACCAAACCGACTCAGCATGCTGTCCGCACCCTCAACGCTTCTGGTATTCAACCTGACATTATAATCGCTCGCTCAAATGAATCGCTTGATGAGAAGCGTAAAGAAAAGCTCTCAATGTTCTGTAATGTGGCCGCTTCTCGTGTCATCTCCGCACCGGACGTTGAAAGTATTTACGATATTCCTGCAAATTTTGAAAAAGAAAATCTCTCAGATATTCTCTGCGATATTCTTTTTCTCACCTGCAAAAACAATCGTGCTCGTTCTGCGGAAGAGTGGGACATTTTTACGAACCGTATCCATTCTGCAACAGAGGATCTTAATATCGCAGTTGTTGGAAAGTATTTTGATACAGGTAACTATGTGCTCGCCGATGCCTATATCTCAGTTATTGAAGCAGCACGCCATGCGGCATACTCTCAAAATCGAAAGCCAGTCTTAACATGGATCAATGCTGTAGATTTTGAAAAAGATCCGTCAAAAGTAAAAGAACTCGCAAAGTATGACGGCATTATTGTTCCTGGGGGATTTGGCATCCGTGGTATTGAAGGAATTATCTCTGCCGTTTCGTTTGCCCGTGAAAACAAGATTCCATACCTTGGTCTCTGTTACGGTATGCAGCTTGCAGTCATTGAATTTGCTCGACACGTCGTGGGCTGGAAGGACGCAAGCACCCGAGAAGTGGATCCAAAATCAGCTCATCTTGTGATCGATGTTATGGAATCACAGAAGGGCAATCTTGATACACAGAACTATGGTGGCACCATGCGCCTCGGAGCTTATGACGCATATCTTGGGAAAGATACGATCGCTCGCGATGCGTATGGAGCTGAAACAATTTCCGAGCGCCATCGCCATCGCTATGAAGTGAACAATAAATATATTGCTGATATTGAAAAGGCCGGAATGATATTCTCTGGAAAATCTCCAGATGGGAAGCTGATGGAAATCGCCGAACTCCCAAAGAGCATGCACCCGTTCTTCCTTGGTTCGCAGTTTCACCCTGAATTTAAATCTCGTCCGCTTGCTCCGCATAAACTGTTTGTCGCTTTTATGAAAGCTGCAATAGAGAACAAGAAAAAGTAGTCAAACAAAAACCCCCGCGGCATGAGCCGCGGGGGTTTTTGTTTGATGGCTAGATGCGATTTTCAGTTCGCATAGGAGCCTTCTTCACAATATCAAGTACAAGATTGTCATCGTCAGTAACTATAAATAGTGCCATTTCCTGTTCTGTCACAGTATGATATTTCTCAACCATCTGCGCTCTCCAAAGGTCTACAAATGGCTGCCAGAAATCTGATCCGTAAAGAACAAGGGGGATTGGTTTTAGTTTTCCTGTCTGAACAAGCGTGAGCTGTTCAAAAAATTCATCCATCGTTCCAAAACCTCCGGGGAAGAAAATGAATACTTCGGAAGAGTAAGCAAGAGCGGCTTTTCGTGTAAAGAAGTAATGAAAGGGAACATCGTCTGTAATGTAAGGGTTACTCTTTTGTTCATGCGGAAGAGCAATCGCGAGGCCGACAGATTTTCCGCCAGCTTCAAATGCACCGCGGTTTCCGCCTTCCATGATTCCTGGGCCTCCGCCGGTTACGACAGTATACCCAAGCTCTTTAGAAATACGGTACCCAAGTTTGCGAGCCTTTTCATAATATTCGTCGCCTTCTTTAAAACGGGCTGAACCATAAAAAGTAACAGCCTTGTCATAGGCTTCCATTTCTGTGATACCCTGATGGAGCTCGCTATTGATTCGGCAAAGGCGTACGCCATCCTCATCAACCCCAACCCCCTCTACACAACCTTTTTTGATCTCGTCGAGTGTTAAGTGCTTATGCCCAACGATTGCTACTTTATTGGGCGTTTCCTCCGGTGCTACTGCTATTGCGTCTTGCGCTACTTCTTTGATTTCGTCTGTCATACTTTGCTCATCATAGCATGACTGTGGGCTCGTGGCATCAAATTTGGTAGGATAAAAAGATGAAAACTGCGGACAGACTCCCACATACACTTCCGGTGGATCTCAAAAATGCGCTTAATTCTAATAAGCGTGCGCAGGCAACGTGGGAGGTCACTACACCGCTCGCACGCAATGAGTGGATATGCTGGGTTATCTCTGGCAAAAAAGAAGAGACGAGAAATATTCGTATTACGAAAGCAATTTCAAAACTCTCGGGCGGGATGAGACGACCTTGTTGCTGGGCTGGGTGTGCGCATCGGAGTAAATAATTAGAACTGAAGAAGTTGATTGTCGGACCTGGATTCGGCTACCACGTAGCCAGGTACTTTTCGATTTCATTTCGCGAGTACACTCATTCAATAACGAAAAGTCTTTCGAATC
>CAZRTW010000052.1:0-6167 GCA_964603145.1 uncultured Candidatus Saccharibacteria bacterium
CATTAATTTAGTGGGCGTGTGGCGGAACTGGTATACGCGTACGTCTCAGAAGCGTATCCCGTAAGGGTTGGGAGTTCGATTCTCCCCACGCCCACTAAGTTCATGAGTTCAAGTCTCCCCGTGTCCACAAAATGCAAACCTGGATCCTGAAACAAGTTCAGGATGACCTGTCGAATGCACAGATCAGCTTGTTCTCTTCCCATGAAGAAGCATTTCAAGTGCGTGATCAAATGATCCCGCGTGGACCACTTCTCCTCCGTTAACGAAGAATATATCATCGGCGTTTTGGATAGTATTGAGGCGGTGCGCGATAATAACTTTCGTTGTCTCCTTCGGAAGTTTTTTAAGAATTTCTTCAAGCATTTGTTCGGTCACTGTATCGATGTTTGCTGTTGCTTCATCAAGAATCAAAATCTCTGGTTTACGAAGCACTGCGCGCATAAAGGCAATGAGCTGTTTCTGTCCGAGTGAGATAGAATCTTGCGCACCGACTTTTGTTTCGAGGCCATTTTCAAAACGAGCGAGCAGGCTATCGAGGCCCTGCTCTTTTAGTATCTCTAAAAGTTTCTCATTCGAATGATTGCCGTAGCTATCATTACCATAGAGAATATTCTCCCCGACAGTTCCACTAAAGAGGAACGGTTCTTGCAGAATAAACCCTATTTTTTCTGCACGCTCTTTCGGTGAATATGAACGAATATCTTTTCCATCAAGATACACCGTTCCCATTGTCGGATCATAGAGGCGAGCCATAAGCGACGCCGTTGTAGTTTTGCCGCCACCCGTTGGACCGACGAGCGCATAAGTATTCCCTCTTTGAAGAGTGAGCGAGACATCTTTTAAAACATCCTTTCCGTCGCTATAGCCAAAGAAAACTCGCTCGAAAGTAATGACGCCGCCTGACGGAGTTTTTTTACTACTTTCCATTTGTTTGATCGTTGTTTCAAGTTCAAGCACCTCGGAAATGCGATCAAGCGAAGCCATGGCGAGTTGGAGCGAACTCCAGATTGATGCAAGCTGGCGAAGTGGCATATAGAAATTGTTGACATAGAGCATGAAACCGACGAGTAAGCCGAAAGTGAGATTGCTGTGCATGATTAGTAAAAAACCATAAGCAAGAACCACAATCTGCGCTGCATTACTTGCAATACCGTAAAGCGGAATAAGAATATTACTTGCGATTCCTGACTTTACTGATGCTGTATAATTTTTTTGGTTAGCATCATTAAACTTTGTTCGGAAGAAATCAAGACGATTGAATGCCACGACAACTTTAAAGTTCGCGAGCGATTCTTGAATTTCGGCACTCATGCCACCGAGCGATTGCAGGCTCTTCGTTGAAAGCCGTTTAATCCACGAAGATACAAGCTGGGTGATGATAATAACAAGAATTGCCGGAGCAAGCGTTGCCGCTCCGAGTTTTGGGTGGAGGGTGAGCATAAAAATTGCCGCACCGAGCATAATGAAGAAGTTCCCCACAAATTGCATAAGTGCCTGTGAGAAAAATTGATTGAGCTTGTCAGTGTCGTTGTTGATACGGGAAATCAAATCTCCAGATTTATTAGAGTTAAAGAATGCGACAGGAAGCGACTGGAGTTTAGTAAAAATTGTGTTACGCAATTTAAAGAGCACTCGGCGACCGACCCCTCCCATCACTTTTGTCTGAAGATACTGCGCACCAGCACCAAAAGCAAAAATAACAAAAAGAATACCAGAATTAACGAGTACGCCATAAAAATTTTTTGAAACGATATAGGTGTCGATCGTTTTTGCGATAAGAACCGGTCCCGCCAAGTTTGCAATTGAAGTAAGCGCAATCGTGAAGAGCGCCAAAAGGAGCTGCGTTTTTTCATCACGAAGAAGCGGCTTAAGAGCAAGATACGCATCTTTCAGCGTCATCTTCTCTGTTCTTTCTTCATTTGTTCGGAGTTTGTAATTCATAACTATGTTAAGTGTTCGGTACTCTCCTGTGACTGATACATCTGCACATATTCAGGAGATGTTTCAAGAAGTTCTTTATGCTTTCCGCGTGCAATAACCTCCCCTTCCATAAGAACAATGATCTGGTCATAGTCTTCAACTGACGCAATTTTCTGGGTAACAGAAATAAGCGTAATGTCCGGATAATTATTTTTTATATTTTCCAAAATTTTCTTTTCAGTGCGTGTGTCTACACGAGCAGTAAAGTCATCGAGAAGAAGAATCTTCGGATTAAGTGCAAGCGCACGCGCGAGCATAACTCGCTGCTTCTGTCCGCCAGAGAGGCTTGTTCCGCGTTCAGAAACAAACGTCTCAAGCCCGTGTGGGAGCGCATCAATAAAATCAGAAAGTTCAGCTGTTTCAATTGCCTTCATGAGCCCCACTTCATTTACCGTTCCGCCAAATGCGATATTTTCCCGAAGCGAAAGGTTGAACATGATTGAATCCTGAAAAACAAATCCGATCTGCGCATATAATTTTTCCTTGTTATACTCCTCGATTTTTCTTCCATCGTAAAGAACTTCTCCCGTAGTTGGCGCAATGAGACCAGTGAGGACAGAGAGGAGCTGTGTCTTCCCTGCTGCTGTCGGGCCAATAATGGCAGTTCGAGTACTCGGCTTGGCTTCAAATGTAATATCCTTGAGAGTAGACTTTTCGCCATAGGTAAGTGTCACATCTTTCACGGCTACACTGCCACTGAGCGGGAGAGTTATAGTTCCCTCATCTTTCGCGTCCGGAGCATCGATCACGGCAAGCATACGCCCGTAGGACGCGGTAGCCTGCGCAATAACTGTTGAAGTAAATCCAATGATGATAATCGGAAAGATAAGAATAGCGAGATAGGTATTAAATGCTGTAAACGCACCGAGCGTCATTGTGCCCATAATGACGTAGTGACCGCCGAGCATCAAAATAGCAAGAGTCGCCAAATTGGTGAAAAATGTAATGATCGGAATAAGACTTGCGAACAAATTCAAAATTGAAACGCTGACATCTTTTGCTTCGGTATTGGCCTTCAGAAATTTCTGATATTCATACCCTTCCGCATTCACCAGCCGGATGAGCGCAGCACCCAAAATACTTTCATTAATAACTTTATTGAGCCAGTCAATTGTTGCCTGTGCACGGATAAATAATTTTTTCACTTTTGAAAAAATAATAGAAAACGCAATACCGATAATTGGCACGATAGAGAGTACGAGAAGCGCCAACTTCCAATTGGTTATGAAAAGAAGAATTGACGCGCCGATTATGAGAAAGATCGAAGAAATAACGGAGGCAATTCCTTGCGAGAAGAAATTTTTTACTGCATCGGCGTCACTTGTAAGATTTGTAAGCAATTTTGCCGGACCTTCTTTATCAATGAATGCATAGGCCTGATGGGAAATCTTGTTTGCAAGCCTTGTGCGAAGATCTCTGGCAACACGCTCTGCAGTATAGGTCTGGAGAACGGTCTGGAGGTATGTAAAAATGAAAATAAGAATAGCAACAACGGAGAATTCAATCACCATGCGATCAATACCAAGATTGCCACTGACGAAGCCGTCGATTCCCCTCTCGATTATTTTAGGCACTACCAAATTTCCTCCATTGGCGAGAAGAGTGCAGAGAACCAGAAGCCATAAAATGCCCCTGTAGGGCTTCATAAGCGTAAGTAGATTCGGTTTTGGACCTGTTTGCGGTGGCATATGAATTTTGAGTATACCTGTGAATACCGCTTTAGGCAAAAGCAGAATATCTTTGTTTTATAACGCATTTGACACCCATTTTGTGATATGCTACCTTTATTAGACAAGGTAGCTAGTAAAATTTATGACCACTATTGAGGAAAAATTCGCACCGCTAAAAAAAGGACTTCTTGAGTTCGTCACACTCACTGTTATTTCTGCGGATAAGGTATATGCGGCAGATATATTGGCGACGCTCGCAAAAACGGACTTTGCAACCCAGGAAGGGACACTCTATCCCCTGCTCTCCAAACTCCGCCGAGAGGCGTTGGTAGATTACGAATGGATCGAATCGGAATCGGGCCCGCCACGGAAATATTACTCGCTGACAGAGAAAGGGCACGACCAGCTTTTGGAACTAAGAAAATACTGGCACACGATGGGAAACACAATTAAAAGTTTAGGAAGGGTTGATCGAAAAAATAATGACTAGCCAAAATTTGAAACTTATCGGCAGTCATCATTATTTATTTTTTCGATAAATCCTTAGTAATAAAATATGAAAACAGTCACAACAATACATTTGAACGGCCGAGCATACCAAGTTGAAGACGAGGCGTATATCGCGCTCCGAGATTATTTACAAAAAGCAGGCGAGGCACTTGAAGAAAATCCTGACAAAGATGAAATTCTTTCCGACTTTGAGCAAGCAATCGCAGAAAAGTGCGCGCGCTTTCTCTCTCCGGCAAAAAATGTCATCACTCGAGCAGAAATTCATGAAGTTATCTCCGAAATGGGTCCAGTTGAAGGAGAGAGCCGTGAGAAAAGTGAGAACACCCAAAAACAAGAAACGGGCTCCCCTCTTAAACCTAAGCGTCTCTACAGAGATCCCGACAATCGCGTGGTCGCAGGTGTAGCTTCAGGTATTGCGCAATACTTTAATATTGATCCGATTATTATCCGTATTATTTTTGTTATCTCTGTATTTTTGGGAGGCACAGGAATCCTTATTTATATCATCCTCTGGATCGCAGTTCCTGAAGCAGAGTCGGCCGCACAAAAACTTGAAATGCGCGGGAGCAATGTAAACCTTGCAGGAATGGCTGAAATCCTTAAGCAAAAAGTAGACGAGGTTGGGAAAAAGCATCCTTCCTTCTTTGCGAAACTAATTGATATCCCACGCAGTATTCTACGAGCAATCGGTTCGCTTATCCAAACTGGAATTCTTCCTGTGGTACGCGCACTCTTTGGTGTTTTATGCATGTGCATCGGTTTTGCAACGCTTGTCGGAACAACAATTGTTCTTGGTCTTATTTTGTTCGCCTCTCCGACTGGTGGATCAGATTTCTCGCATCTCACTATGTACGCAACTACTGGATTTTCTGTCGCGCTTATTGCGGGATACATCGCAACCATCCTGCCGTTTCTCGCTCTCTTTTTGGCCGGCCTTGGTATGATCGAAAAGAAAAATCGTTTTCGAAAAGGATTCGGGCTCGCATTTCTTACTCTGTGGTTTATGGCAATTATCGTTGTCAGTATCGCTGGAACAAGATCCGCCATGGATATTCGCCGTTCAATCTCGAGCGACCCATACTTTCAAGAAACTACAGAAACTCACTCCCCTGCTCCTTTTACAAAGCTTGAAGTAAGAAATGGGCAGAATGTCACCTTTCTCTCTGGCGACACCTACTCCATCGATGCACATGGCAGAAAGCGCGAGCTTGATGATCTCTCGATTGAAAGCAAGGATGGAATACTCACGATCGAAGAACGTTCAGATTTAAGAAACTCTTGTTTTATTTTCTGCGTAGGAAGCAAGCAAGTTGAAATTATAATTACAGCACCGAACATTACTGACATAACACTCGAGAACGGATCGCACTTTGAAGGTGATCTAACAACTCCTGCATTCAAAGCAAGTCTCAAGAATGGAAGCCGTGCAGATGTTTCTCTTATAGGAACCACAGCTGTTATCGAACTCGAGAATGCATCTTCACTTGAACTAAAAGGTTCTGTTGAAACAATACAACTTGAGGTAAGCAACGCTTCACAGTATGAAGGACTCAATGTGCAATCAAAAACTGTTGAGGCTACTTTGGAAAACGGCTCATATGGAGAAGTATTCGCTAGCGAAACACTAACGGTTGTTCTTAAAAATGGCAGTCGGTTAGAATATGCCGGCTCGCCTATAATTGAAAAAGAGCTTCGAAATGGTTCCGTTATTGAAGCTTTTACTGAGTAGAGCGGGACCCACTCATACTTTGGCCGAAACAAGAGTGACTATTTCCTCTAGGCACTCCGGATGTATATTGAAAATATCGGTACCATGTCCGCCTTCTTCATACAGAGTAATTTTCTTATCTGCCTTGGTTTGAGTAAAAATCTCTTCCGTTTCAAAAACAGTCTTTGGAGTAGACTCGTCGTTCTTTGCAGCGATGAGATGAAGAAATTGTGAGGGTTGCGTGCGTCTCACATATGAGAGCGTTTCTGCGCCGTGATAATTAAATCCTGGCGAGAGCG
>CAZRTW010000053.1:0-2054 GCA_964603145.1 uncultured Candidatus Saccharibacteria bacterium
ACATCACAGGTGACATACACTGTCGGCAAGAAATGCATTTCAACGGCAATCACTCCGCGGCCTTCGCAGGCTTCGCAGCGTCCGCCTTTTACGTTGAACGAGAAGCGGTTGGCCTTCCATCCGCGGAGGCGTGCTTCTTCAGTTTCTGCGAACATATCGCGGATATGGCTCCATGCGCCGGTATAGGTCGCAATGTTTGAGCGCGGTGTACGGCCAATCGGAGACTGGTCAATCAAAATTGCGCGAGAAAGATATTCTCGGCCAAGAAATTTTGCGCAATTGTAAATTTGGGCTGAACGGTATTTTTTATCAAATTGCGCAGAGAGGTTTGTTGCAAGCACTTCGTCCATGAATGACGATTTCCCTGCTCCAGAAACTCCGGTGATACAGATCAGGCGATTAAGCGGAATTTCAACATCGATGTTGTCGATGTTGTGAATTTTTGCACCGATGATCTGGAGTTTGCCTTTATCATTGTCGCGACGCTTGGCAGGAATTTCAATTTTTAATTCTTCACGCAAATATCCGAGCGTGCGGGATTTTGAAGGATTTGTTTTTGCAGTGAGAAGCTGATCAAGCCAACCAGAAGCGATAATGTTTCCACCGTGCACGCCGGCCGCTGGACCGATGTCTACAATGTAGTCAGACGCATAAATAGTATCTTCGTCGTGTTCAACAACGACGATCGTGTTGCCGAGATCACGGAGTTCAAGGAGCGTTGCGATGAGTTTGTCATTGTCTCTCTGGTGAAGGCCGATGGTTGGTTCGTCGAGTACGTACATGGCGCCGACGAGGCGTGAGCCGAGTTGGCTGGCCAGACGAATACGCTGGGATTCTCCACCCGAGAGTGTGTTTGCACGGCGGTCGAGGCCGAGATAATTGAGCCCGACGTTGAGCATGAATTTTATGCGATCGTCAATTTCTTTGAGAATACCAGCTGCAATCTCACGTTCTTTGGTTGTGAGTTTTACTTTGGTTATGAATTCGTGAGCATCGGCTACCGTCATCGCAGAAAAATCCACGATGTTTTTTCCGTGCTCTTTTCCACCGAGAAAGACATTCAGCGCCTCCTCACGGAGTCGCGCACCATGACATGTATCGCATGGCTCTTTACCGAGAAAATATTTTGTACCGAGACCATTACAAGCTGCGCAGGCTCCATATGGTGAGTTGAATGAAAAAAGTCGAGGTTCGATTTCAGGAAATACGTAGCCGTCTTCCGGACAAATAAGTTTTGCGGAGAGAAGTGAATCTTGATCGGGAGTTACGATGCGAACAAGACCGTCAGATTCCAAAATAGAGCGTTCGATGGCTTCTGCAAGACGCATTTCAAGTTCTGCGGGACGATCGGTGAATTCATGCACAGCAAAAGAATCCACAAGAATATCGATCTCATGTTTTGCTGTTTTGGAAAGTTCGATACGGTCGCGCAGATTGTGTGGCTTGCCATCGATGCGGGCTTTTTCATATCCCTTCGAAAGCATGTCGTAAAGCAGCTGGTAGTATTCGCCTTTTCGTCCGCGGACCATTGGCGCATAGATCGAAATCTCTGCTTCATTCCACGCAACGCCCATAACCGATTTAACTTTCCCTTTTGAATTCTTTGCGACCTCTTTTACTTTTTTAAGAACGAACTCGGAAATTTCCTGATTGGAAAGTTTTTTTACTTCGAGACCGGAAATTGGACTGTGTGGTCGGCCGATACGCGCATAGAGCACACGAAGGTAGTCGTAAATTTCTGTGATCGTCGCCACAGTCGAGCGCGGATTGTTCGAGCGAGATTTTTGGTCGATGGAAATAGCCGGAGAGAGTCCAGTGATTTCATCAACGTCAGGTTTCGGCATTTGCTGAAGAAATTGTCGCGCGTACGAAGAAAGCGATTCAACATAACGACGCTGACCTTCGGCAAAAATCGTATCAAATGCGAGCGAAGATTTTCCGGAACCAGACATACCAGTAACCGCCACCATTTTTTCGCGCGGCATTTCTACGTCCACATTTTTGAGGTTATGGGTACGGGCGCCCTTCACTCGGATCCAGTTTTGATGATTTTC
>CAZRTW010000053.1:2154-6019 GCA_964603145.1 uncultured Candidatus Saccharibacteria bacterium
GCATTCATTTCTTTTTCTTTTACTTTGATTATTTTTTCATACACTGCTTTGTCGCGTTCCTCATCGGAGAGTACAGAGAGTTTACTCTTCTTTCCCTTCCCTGCCTTTACTCCTTTCCTAAAGAGTTCAATGTCGAGATCAAGTTCACTGTTCACTGCTTTTGCGTGACGTGATTCCATACCCTCCGTAATGTCTTTGATCTGCTTCAAAATTGTTTTTGGCGTAATGCCATGTTTTTTATTGTGCGCAATCTGAATGTTTCGGCGGCGATTTGTTTCGCCGATGGCACGCTCCATAGAGCCAGTTAGTTTGTCGGCATAGAGAATAACACGGCCTTCAGAGTTACGCGCCGCACGGCCGATCGTCTGAATGAGTGATGTTTCGCTACGAAGAAATCCTTCTTTGTCGGCGTCGAGAATACCAATGAGCGCTACTTCTGGAAGATCGAGTCCTTCACGGAGGAGGTTAACGCCGACAATCACATCAAAATCGCCTTTGCGGAATTGTGTCAGGATTTGAATACGCTCGATGGTTTTAATATCGCTGTGGAGATACTCGGCTTTAATTTTTTTGTCCTTCAAATACTGGGAAAGATCCTCGGCCATTTTTTTGGTGAGTGTTGTGGCGATAACGCGGAAACCGCGCTTTATTGTAGCCTCTGTCTCGATAATAAAATCTTGGATTTGGCCGCCGTATCCTCCCACCACCCCTTTATCCCCTCCTTGGGCAGGAGGGGAAACACGCTCAAGAATCGGCCGGACAACCATTTCGGGATCAATGAGACCAGTCGGACGAATGATTTGTTCGACGATGCGTTCACTTTCTTTCTTTTCGTAATCGGCCGGAGTTGCCGTTGTGTAAATCACCTGCCCAACACGCTTTTCAAATTCTGGATATTTGAGCGGGCGGTTATCCTTTGCAGATGGCAATCGAAAACCGAATTCAACCAGTGTATTTTTTCGAGACTGGTCGCCGGCAAACATGGCGCCGAGCTGTGGCACAGTCACATGCGATTCATCGATAACGGTGAGAAAATCTGGTGTGCCATCTGCCTTGTGCGGGAAATATGAAAGAAGCGTTTCCGGAGCTTCGCCGGCTTTTTTTTCAGAGAGGTGGCGGGAATAGTTTTCGATACCGTTGCAGTAGCCGATCTCTTTGATCATGGCTAGGTCGTAGGTTGTGCGGCGCTTCAAACGCTGGGCTTCAAGCAGTTTTCCTTCTTTTTCAAAATGAGCAAGCTGGGTTTTTAACTCGGCTTGAATTGATTTGATGGCGCGCTTCTGCTGATCGGTGTTCGTCATGAAGTGCTTGGCTGGGAAAAGGAAAATATCCTTTACCTCCTCAATCATCTTTGAAGAAACAGGATCGACAGCCGTGATGCGTGATATTGTGTCGCCCGTGAAAAATATCTGATACATAAAAGTTTCAGAGACAGGAACAACGTCCACACGATTTCCTACTGCACGAAACTGTGCCGAGCCAACGTCGGCGTTGGTGCGTTCGAAATGGTTGCCGATGAGCTTTCGCATGAGCTCGATCTTTGGAATCTTGTCACCCACTGAAATAGCAAGATTGAGGCGTTTGTAGTCTTCTGGGGAACCGAGACCGTAAATACAGGAAACTGACGCAACGATGATCGTATCTTTGCGCGAGAGGAGTGCCTGTGTGGACGCATGACGGAGACGATCAATTTCTTCGTTGATCGAAGCATCTTTCTCTATATAAGTATCGCTTGTCGGCAAATATGCTTCTGGCTGATAGAAGTCGTAGTACGAAACAAAGTAATGCACGGCTGCATCAGGAAAAAATTCACGGTACTCTTGCGCGAGTTGGGCCGCAAGTGTTTTGTTGTGCGCGATGACGAGCGTTGGCTTGCCGTGTTCGGCGATAACATTTGCCATCGTGAAGGTTTTTCCGGAGCCGGTCACGCCAAGGAGGGTTTGCTTACGCAAACCCTTTTCAAGCCCTTCCGTGAGGCCTTTTATCGCAAGAGGTTGATCTCCCGCAGGCTTATATTCGCTTTTTAATTTAAATACTTTATCAGGCATAGATGAAATTGCGTCTTCCCAGGCTTGACCTGGGACCCAGGTTGATTGTCTTAAAATTCAAATACAAACCTGGATTCCGGATCAAGTCCGGAAAGACAACACTTAGTTATACATGTCGTCTCGAATTTTCTCGAGAGTATGTATGGTATCAGAATCGGTAATCTTTTGGAAACGCGGTATTACTACCCCATTTTTCTCCACTGATTCAGTAAACATCTGGAGTGGACGAATATCAAACATTTTTCCGTTTTTATACACGTAGGCTTCGTAGAGCGGTCGGTACACAACCATGTGTGCGTCTATTGGTCGACAGTCTTTTTCAGTATGATGCCCAATACCCATAACCTCATACGCATAATTATTTATGCTCTCTGATGGATCGTGCTTGTAGTGATAGTAAAATCCTTTTTCTAGTTCCATATTAGATCAGCGCACGAAATTTTTTAACTGTGCGGTGTTGAACTGTAAGTGCAATTGGACTTATTAAGAACAGAAAAATATAGCGGAGTAGATTGAAATGATGTCCGCGCACTTCCATTATACTGCTCTCTATTAAAATAATTTTGTTATCTGCGTTTATAAAAATATTGCTAAAGCATGGACGGAATACCCCACCGTATCCGATAAGGTCTATCTCACCGGCGCCGGAATTTTTCATTTTCTCGTATGCCTCGAGTATGTCCTTGCATTGCATCCGTATCTCAATATTTGCCATATCTGCCAAACAAAGATATCGTCCGAATATTTTTTTCTGTATTGCCGCGCCATATCTTCCATTTACCGAACGCACAAATAACGTTTCAAGAATATACTCACCAAAGAATGCCCGACTCTTTTCATAGTCATTGATGGATTTTTTGCTAGACCCTAGCAAAAAATCACTTTTAGAGAATTTTATTACAGAGTCTGCACCATACTCATACACAATATGGTCCCCTATCCACGATATGCATTTTCCAATTTTAGCTTGGTCGTATGTTTCCATATCTCTTCAAAAAAGTTTCTTTGTATTCTGTGAACGTACCGTCCATAATCGCCTCCCGCATTTTTTTGACGAGGTTTATTATGAAATGCGTGTTGTGAATTGAAGCGAGTGTCCCGGCGAGCATTTCTTGGGCGCGGAAAAGGTGCGCAATGTAGGCTTTGGTGAAGTTTTTGCAGGAGTAGCAGGAACACTCACTGTCGATTGGAGAAAAGTCTGCTCGATACTCTGCATTAAGAAGCCCGATCTTTCCATCGTTTGTGTAGAGTGTTGCACCGCTTCGGCCATTACGGGTTGGAGCTACGCAGTCAAAAAGATCAACGCCGTTTTCTACGCCGAAAAAAAGATCTTCCGGCTCTCCAATGCCGAGGAGGTGGCGCGGTTTTTCTTCCGGCAATTCTTCATTGCACCAGCGCACGGCGCTATGCAAATCGTTCTTGTCGAACGATCCGCCGATGCCATAACCATCAAAATCCATTTCGGCAAAATATTTTGCAGACTTTCGGCGAAGTTCTTCGTCTCGTCCACCTTGCACTACTCCAAAGAGTGCTTGGCGCTCGGCGTTTGGTTTAGAAATATGAAAATCGAGACAACGCTTGCCCCATGCGTGTGTTCGCTGTAGTGCTTCTTCCTGATACCGGCGATCTTCTGTCGGCGATGTGCATTCGTCGAAAGCGAAAATAATATCGGCACCGAGATTGTGCTGAATCTCAATTGATTTTTCTGGTGTGAAGTAATGAAGGTCGCCGTTGATATGGGAACGAAATGAGACACCGTCGTTTCCTATTGTGGCGAGACGCGCGACGCCTTCATCGGCAGAAGAGCGTTCTGGAAT
>CAZRTW010000054.1:0-5710 GCA_964603145.1 uncultured Candidatus Saccharibacteria bacterium
AATATACATGAGACAACTTAAAATCACCAAGCAGGTAACTAATCGTGAAACTGCTTCTTTAGACAAATACTTACAAGAAATTGGTAAAGTTGACCTTATTACTGCTGACGAAGAAGTTGAGTTAGCACAACGTATAAAAGCTGGTGACCAACGTGCTTTAGAAAAATTGACTAAAGCTAACCTACGTTTCGTGGTTTCTGTTGCTAAACAATACCAAAATCAAGGATTAACACTTCCCGATTTGATTAATGAAGGAAACTTAGGACTCATCAAAGCTGCTAAAAAATTAGAGGACGGCGGTTTTGGTGATGGTACCAAACTCTATAACACAGTAGCTGAAGGAGGCTCACGTGTTGCAAGCAACATCTACAATTCTCTAGCGAGCGCTCCAGAAAAATTTAAGGCATGGCGGGAAAATAAGACCGCGGAGAAAAATGCGATTACTGCTGATCGTGGCGAACTCACGAACTCAATCGGTGCTCTTGCAAAAGAAAAGAATCCAAGCATGTTGAGCCGTGCACAAGAAGGTATTTCTGGTCTTTTTAAGAAAATTCGTTCATTTGGAGAGTTTGCAGAGACGAATGGTTTTCTTATGACAAAGAAAGAGCGTAATGATTACCATGAGGTGCTTCGTAAGTTTAAAGAGGATGGACTTAAGGAGAAGGCGACGGCAGATCACGCACATCCACAGGCTGGTGCCATTCTGAAAAAGGGAGAACTTTTTGATACCTTTAAACGAATATTTGCAGAAGCCGGCGGTCACGGAGGCGGCGATAATCACTATGATCATCATTATCCATTAGCAGGAGGTGGCCATCATTAATTTTTATGACAGTACAAGAAACAAAAAAATTTTTTGAAGGCAGTGAATTCTCTGCTGAAACAAAGGCAAAAATCAATGCACTTCTTGAAGGGAAGGAGGCACTTGACCCTTACACTGTGCTCGAAATAAAGGCGGCAATGCAGGAAGAATTGTCAAAGGATTTTGATGAAGCTGGCGTAGATGTCTCTCAGAATCCGAATGTGATTGCTCTTCAGAAGGAATACGAAGAGGAAATGAAAAAGCTCGAGGCAGAAATGCAAGAAGATGCCGATTTTGTTGATGGGGAACTGAAAGAGCTCGACAAGCTCCAGAAAGAGGTTACTCGCGTGGCAGATGAGATGGCTGCCGATAAAATCAGGGAATCTATCTAGTTTTGCACCAATTTTTCCTCAAAATACGTTATACTAGAGAGGTCTTCTGAGATCGGCAGTTTATAGCGGGAGGGCAGGGCGCTTTTATCTATGACCAGTAATCCAAGGGGCGAAGTAGCTATATGAGTATCGTCGTTATCACCATTCCAGGCAGTGCCAAGGAAGCTTTTGTTACGCGCCTCAATCAGGAAACAAAAGGAAAGGTGGAATTGGTTCTTGTTCAGAAATGGAAGCCAGATTCGTATGGCAATCAACTCAAGCGTCTTAGCAAAAAAGGTTTTTTTCACTTGCTTGAAGAACTGTGGTGCGCTTTGCTTTTACGACTTCTCCCTGCAACCAGAAAAACACTCAACTATTTTAGAGAGGGGAATCTTGTCCCGAAGAGTGTGCATACTCCGAAGACTGTCGTTGTTTCTGATATCAACAGCGATGAAGTTTTTTCAATGATCAAAAAAATCTCCCCTGATCTTCTCGTTGTGTGGGGAAGCAAAATTTTAGCACCGCGACTTATTGGCACAGCCAAGCGCGCCGTCAATCTTCATATGGGTCGTTGCCCGTATTATCGCGGAACACTCGCCAACCAATTAGCCGTACTTGAAAATGATCGCGCCCATATCGGCGCAACGGTTCACTATGTTGAAGAGCATGTTGATGCCGGTCCGATTTTGACTGTAATTTCTCCGGATCTCACACGCGCACCTCGAGCGCTCTTTCGTGATTTGAATGACCGAGCGCAGGCAACATACATTGATATTGTGTCGCGTCTTGTTCGTGGCGAGAACATGCAGAGCGTTCCACAGGACGAGACAAAAGGAAAAAATTTGCTTATGCGTGAATGGACGCCATATGTTCGTTACCATGTTGCGCGAGAAATGCGCCGATGGGAATGTGAATATGAAAAAGAAGGAAAAACTTCGACGGTAGCAGTCGAGGCGGAAGGATAACCCTAAATAACGGGATGGTACATACGGCTAGCAGGCCGTATTTTTAGTAGTAAGAAGGCCTGTGGATAACCACCTCCATCTTTATAAAAAATTTATTCCCTAGGTGTACAATAGTATTCGTCTCCGCGGTATGGAGGCAAAAGGGTAGGCAGGTAGATTTCTACATATGATTACCTCAATTTTGCTTTTCGCTGTTTTTCTCAATTTTATTGCGAGTATCTTCGTAATAAGCAGGGGAAATGAAAGTTTCCACAGTGGTCTCTTTTGTATTGTCAGCTTCTTCGCCTCAATCTGGGCCTTCACGGACTATATGATGGGCGCTACTGGTTCTGTCTTTCTGCTCGAAGCAACCTATGCTTCGAGTTTATACGTTGCGGGTAGCTCGCTCATTTGGGTGTTGTTTATTTTAAATGGCCGTATTCTTAAAAACACAGCACTGGCTATTTTAACTATATGTACCATACTCGCGGCCCTCTCCTTTGCACCATCATATCTTTTTAAAAATGTGAGCGAGGTTTTTCTCGGGGGACTCTTCCGCGGAACGCCAGGGATTGGTTTCTATATTTATGCAGTAGCGATGAGTATAGCTGCGCTCTATATGCTTGTCGGACTGTATCGGGCATATAAAAAAGAAAATGATTCACGTCGCCGTTTTCAAGCCGCATACATTTTTTTAGGGGGAGTTACTATTACCACTTTGGCGATCATTACTGAAATTATTTTGCCTCAGTTTGGCATTGTAAAGCTTGCGGCCATTCCTTCGATTGCGCTCCTTCTCTTTCTTGTATGTACGGCCTATTCGATTATTCGTCGCGACATTGTGAATCTTAAAATCACAACAGCAGAACTTACCATCTTCTCTCTGTGGTCCTGCATGTTGGTGCAAATTTGCACGCTTGAAACATTTTCTGATCAGGTCATGGGCATGTTTATTTTGGCGATTGGCGTGACTGCTGGTATCCGACTGCGTCGGAGCGTAGTGTCAGAAATTGAACAACAAGAAGAGCTCTCTCGCGTAGCAGAGGAACTACGACTCGCTAATAGAGAAATTGCTGAAGCCAATGGTCAACTTATCGAACTCTCAGCACAAAAAAGCGAATTTCTCTCGTTTGCAACACACCAATTGCGTAATCCGCTCTCTGTTATGTATGGGTATATTGAAAAGCTTAGTGGAAATGAGACAGAGTCACTTTCAAAAAATCAAAAAGATGTAGTTAAGTCGCTACGCGATTCGACGAAGCAGCTTTCAAAAACAATCACTGACTTTTTGAATGTTTCAAAAATCGATCAAGGCGGTATGCAATATGACATGAGCGCATTCGACCTATCAACACTTGTTTCCGAATTGGTGCGGGAATTGGAGGTGGTAGCAGAAGGCAGAGGTCTCGACCTTTCGCTCAAGATTGATTATCACGATGCACATGTTCGGGGCGATAGAGAAAAGGTTCGACAGGCACTCTGCAACATTGTTGATAACGCGATCAGGTATACACCCGAAGGTGGTATTCGCGTGCGGGTCTTTCGAAAAAATCAGCATGCACTCTGTGTTGAAGTGCGAGATACTGGAATTGGCATACCTCCCGAACTCAAGCCGGCACTATTTGAAAAGTTTAAAAGTGGAACGCAGGCGAAGGTTGCAGGCAATGGTTCGGGGCTTGGTCTCTATTTGGCAAAGGAAATAATTGAAGCACACGATGGTCAGATTACGGCCGAGTCTGCGGGAGAGGGGAAAGGGGCTACGTTTTATATATCGCTTCCGGCTGAGAACGTTGTTATTGCAACCTAATGTACGAATAGCCTCAAAACGTCACATATCGTACAATACCCTCGTATGTATAAATATAAGCTAATTTTTAAGCGATGTATGAACACGAGGCTTTATTTTTTTAGATTTTCACTCGGCTTCCTCCTTGTACTGGCGGCAGTTTTTTCCTCGATGACTTATGGAGAGCGAGCAGGGGCTATGACGGTACCTCCTACAACCTGCGTGACTCTTTCGTCTAACCTTCGCCTCGGTAATTACAATGCCGATGTCACACAACTCCAAGCGTATCTCGCTCAAACTGGCTATTTCTATTCGAATGCGACGGGCTACTTCGGTCCGCTCACCTTTAGTGCTGTTACGCGATATCAGGGCAATCATGGACTGCCGAGAACTGGATATGTTGGTCCACTCACTCGTGCCATCATCCAAACGGAAAGTTGCAATGGCACACCAATTCCCAATCCTACTCCGACCGGTTCCGTTTCAATCGTAGACATTAATCCTTCGTCTGCTGCAATCGGCACAATGGTTACAATTACGGGTCGTGGGTTTACACCAACAGGAAACACAATTAATTTTGGAAGTGGCACAGTTTCAAATCTCTCTGCAACAACTGCTTTCTGTGTCGGGGTTGCACCGTGTGCGACAGGTCTTTGGTATATTAACTTCACAATTCCATCTTCAATTTCTCCCTACTGTGCTCCGGGAATGATGTGCGCGATGTACATGCAAATGGTCACTCCGGGTGTGTATCCGATTTCTGTCACGAACGCATATGGAACAAGTAACTCTGTAAACTTTACAGTGAGCGGTAGTGGAGGCAGTACTCTCTCAATCACTGGCATAGATGCACCAACAACACTACCGATCGGAGTGTCAGGTACATGGACTGTTCGTGCGACTACTCAAGGTGGTTCAAATCTTCACTATAATGTGACGTGGGGTGATGAGGCTTTTAGTTCGGGAGGTTCCGCTCTTCCACAGCAATATCCAGTTTCAGGAAGTGCTACATTTACCCATACGTACTACCGTGCAGGATCATACAGTCCAACGTTTACTGTGACCGATGATTTTGGTCATACAGGAAGCGCGACCGCAACTGTTCTTGTTACGCCAATCTACTAACAAAGGGTTAGAGCATTTTTTGTCACAGGAAAAAGGCCAAAACGTCACTCTAAGAGTGATGATAGTAAAAAAACACAACGGATATTATGTGCTCTCTGAAAAGAGCAAACGAAGTCTCGGCGGACCGTATGTGACTAAGGCAGCTGCACTTAACCGCCTTCGTGAGATAGAATACTTTAGGGAGAAGAAGATGGGGGTAGTTCACCGGAAATAGCATTATGGAAAAAGTATCTTTCGCCGCAGATAATTTTCTTATTGCAGGTAATTATTGGCGCAGTAGTAACGGCAAGGCTGTTATTCTCGCCCATATGATGCCTGCAACAAAAGAGAGCTTTACACCGCTTGCTGAAAAATTAGCCGAGCGTGGCTTTGGTGTGCTTGCCATTGATCTACGGGGTCATGGAGACTCACGTGAAAAAATATATGACGGCACAACTATTCCGGTGTCATATCATGAATTTGAAGAGAAAGATCATGTTAATTCGCTTCAAGATCTATTTGTCGCTCGAGACTTTTTAGGGGAGCAGGGTATTTCAGCAGATGATATTGGTGTGGGCGGCGCTTCGATCGGCGCAAATTTTGCCATACAATATCTTGCTGATAATCCCACCTGCCCATATGCATTTGCGCTCTCGCCAGGATTTAATTATCACGGCGCAGAAACGCTCTCATATGTGAGACG
>CAZRTW010000055.1:0-4042 GCA_964603145.1 uncultured Candidatus Saccharibacteria bacterium
AGCGTGGCTTCTTGAAGCGCTTCCGAAGCTTAAGAATGCCAACGCTCAAGGGGAGTATTATCTTGTTGATCTAGTCAAAATGGCTTTTGAAGAGGGGCTAGAGATTCCTACCATTTCAATCACTCCGAGAGAGGCTATTGGGACTAATAGTAAGGAGGATGTTGGGATAGCGGAGGGGATTTAGTTTTGGTCCGTTTGTATTTGTGGAAGTGGTGATGGGCCGTGTCTTCCCAGACTTGATCTGGGATCCAGGCTATGAATCACAACAATTACTACGTTTATATTTTGGCGAGCGATCGTAATGGAACGCTCTATATTGGTGTGACTAATGATTTAGTCCGTCGAGTTTTTGAGCACAAAAATGACTTAGTTGAAGGATTTACTAAGCAATACAAAGTACATATGTTGGTTTATTATGAATGCTTTGAAAGTATTGCATCAGCAATTACACGAGAAAAAGTTTTGAAATCTTGGAATAGGAAATGGAAGTTAGATTTAATCGAGAAAGAGAATCCTGAATGGAGAGATTTGTACCAAGATATTATTTAATACGAACCTGGATCCCAGATCAAGTCTGGGAAGACGCAATAAGGCAACCTGGATCCCAAGTCGAGCTTGGGAAGACACAGTACAGTACAAGTTCAGGATGACCCAGAGTGCAAAACCGCCCGTGAGGGCGGTTTTCTTTATGAATTTTTATGCAGCCAAATGTAGATGTCTTCAAGTGCTCGCACGGCGTCGCCGGCTGCTATGTTGTTCTGGTGGTAGAGCACGTCTGTGACGTCTCCAGCAGCCCAAATACCGGTTTTTGATGTTGCTTGGGTGCGAGGATCGATTTTGATTGATCCGACATCAGTGAGGTCAACAACGCCCTTTGCAAAACTAGAGTTTGGAATCTGACCAACTTCAATAAAGATTCCAGAAGCCATGAGTTTTTGTTCGGTGCCGTCCTTGTGGAATTTAATCGTCATACCTTCAACAAAATCGCTTCCGAATACTTCAAGCATTTCAAGTTCAGTGAGAGCTTTAAACTTTGGATCCTGCATAGTTTTGGCAACCGTGATTTCGTCTGCGCGGAACGCACCAGAGCGGTTAAGAAGGGTGACGCTCTTGCAGTAGGCAAGAAGTTGCGCCGCCGTTTCAAATGCAGCGTTTCCTCCTCCAACCACGATCACATCCATATCAGCAAAGAGCGGGCCGTCGCAGGATGCACAGTAGGTGAGACCTTTGTTTTCAAATTCTGCAGCGCCTTTTGTTTCAATCTTACGGCGATTTGAGCCGGAAGCGATGAGTACTGCTTTCGCTTGAATTGGTTCGCCGTGATCAAGTGCTACTGTAAAATTGCTGGCCTCGCCAGTGATTCCGGTTACAAGAAATCCTTCTTTGACGGCAAGAAACTCCCCAGCGTATTCCATGACATGTGCTTTGAAACTTTTTGCGAGATCAGCGCCAGAAATATGTGGAGTGCCGATCCAGTTTTGAATATCAGCTGACACTGAAGATTGTCCGCCGAATTCGCCAGCAATAAGAACCGTCTTGAGACGTTTTCGTGCTGCGTATACTGCGGCAGCAGTTGCTGCGGGCCCTCCTCCGATGATTACGAGATCGTTCATATGTGTATAGCTTAAACTAAAAAGACAGCTGGTTTGCTGTCTTTTTAGTATAGCACATGAGTCAAATTTACTTCTTTGGTCGGCGGAGGAATGCAGGGACCGCACTCCAGTCATCGGTGTCTTCACCAAAAGTTGGAATATCGTCAACGCTCTTTTCAGTGCGCTTTACGAAGTCACTGCCCATAGCTGGAGTTGCCTGAACTGCTGGCTGCTCCTTCTTTGGAGCCTCTTCAGTTGGGGCTGGCTTCTTTTCTACCTGTGCGGCCGCAAATCCTTGCTGGAAGAGTGAGCGTTTTGGAGCATCAGTAGGGAAGCCGGTAGCGATAACGGTAACCTTAACTTCGCCTTTCTTGAGGCGCTCATCTTTAATAGTACCGAAAATAACTTTTGCTTCTTTGTCGATTGATTCAGTAATAACCTTCGCTGCATCCTGAATTTCGTGGATAGTGAGATCTTCACCGCCAGAGATTGCAAAGAGTACACCGCGAGCGCCATTGATTGAGAGTTCGAGAAGAGGTGAGTTGATAGCCTCTGTTGCAGCCTTTGCTGCGCGACCTTCGCCTGAGCCAAGTCCGATTCCCATGAGAGCAGAACCTGTGTCAGCCATGATTGCTTTGATGTCTGCAAAGTCAACGTTGATCACACCTGGAGTAGTGATGAGGTCAGAGATACCTTCAACAGCCTGCTGAAGCACGTTATCGCAGAGTGCGAATGCATCGCGGAAGCCCATGTCCTTTCCTGCGATCTGGAGAAGCTTGTCGTTTGGAATAACAATGATAGCGTCAACTTCTTTTTCGAGTTCACGAAGACCTTCGTCTGCAATGCGTCCGCGCTGGTTTCCTTCAAAGAAGAATGGCTTTGTAACAACTGCAACAGTGAGAATGCCTTGTTCCTTTGCAGCACGAGCCACAATCGGAGCAGCACCAGTTCCGGTTCCGCCACCCATACCACAGGCGATGAATACCATATCAGATCCTTTGATCACATCCTGAATTTCTGCCTTTGTTTCTTCTGCGGCCTGTTTTCCGATTTCAGGATTCATGCCGGCACCGAGACCTCGGGTGAGGTTCTTACCAATGTGAATTTTTTTGTCAGCTTGAGAATTGTGGAGATCCTGTGTATCGGTGTTGAGTACGATAAATTCGACGCCGCGGACCTTTCCTTCGATCATGTGGTTTGTGGCGTTCTTACCAGAGCCGCCCACGCCGATGACCTTGATGCGTGCGAATGTTTCGATATCAGGATTGATTTTTGCCATAGATAAAAAGGAGGTTTCCTGGGCCTACGCCCGGATACCAGCAAAGTGCTAATAGACTACTAATGAACTGTTCGCATTCTAACAGAAATAAAAAAAAAGCAAATGTCGACCAGGATTGACATTTACCATTTTTGGGTCAAAATTTATCCTTTAGAACTAAGGCAAAAATTGTCGGAGGAATTCTTTAAAGAGTCCTGATGCTCCACCTTTGTTTCCACCACGAGAACGAGTCTCATTCGCACTTTCGCGAATCATAATCGAGAGACCAAATGTGACAAACCATGATGAGTCGCGCACGGGTCCCTTCATCTGACCAAGAATATCTTCGTTCGTAACTTTCGATGGGAGGCGAAGCATATCTTTTGCGAGGCCTTCAACAAGAGCATGTCCTGATCCGCCACCGGTGATTACAACTCCGGCAGGAAGAAGACCATTTCGTTTTATTTTTTTGAGATAGCCTTCGATCAATTCAAAAATATCAGAAAGCCGAGCTTCAATGATCTCATCAACTTTTCGTTTCGGGTATGCTCCGGCCATAACTGAACCAGTTTTAATTCCCTCCGCCTCCTCAAGTGAAATACGGAAACCAAGCGCGATGTCATTAGTGATATCAGTTGAACCAATAGGGAAGACCATGAGTCCGATCGGCAATGCATTTTCATATACGATTATAGAAACAGTTTCTGCACCGATGTTTACGAGCATAACGCCGGCAACTTTTTGACGATCAGTGAGTGCGACGGCACTTGCCGCGATAGATGAAGGAACAACGTCGATTACTTCAATACCTGCTTCCGCGGCAGCAGATACAAGATCATCAAGATGTTGGGAGAGGCATGTAATAAAGAGCATGCGGACTTCAAGCTTGATGCCGTGCATCCCTTCTGGTTTTCCTGGCACTTCTTTTCCGTCGAGTTTCCATGAGACCGGAACCGTATGAATGATACGGCGATTGCGGAGCTCGAGAGATTCTTCAGCAGAAGCAAGTGCAGTCTTGATATCAAATGAAGTTACTTCGCCATCTGATTTTGAAATGATCGCGCTACCAGTAGAACTCTCTGACGAGAGTGACGTACCGCCGATTGAAAATGCGGCCTTCTTGATAGAAATGCCAGCATTTTTTTCTGTAAGAGATGCAGCTTCAGCAATAGTACGAGATGCTTCGGTCAGA
>CAZRTW010000055.1:4052-5608 GCA_964603145.1 uncultured Candidatus Saccharibacteria bacterium
GTGGCGCACACCGCGAGATGGAATAGAGACGGCGGCGAGCGTTTCAGGAATAGATGAGCCTGGTGTCCATGAAAGCACGACGCAACGAGTGATTGCGGTTCCAAGGTCAATACCAACGGTGATAGTGTTTCGTGCCATTAAAGAGAGAAGCTAGGAAAAAATTTTGAGAAATTTTTTCTCTGCTCTCTCCATTCTACTACTATGATCGTATCCTTTCAAATGAAGCATGCCGTGGATAACAAGAAAAATAAGGAATTTTTGCGGAGTCATGTCAAAATTTTTGGAATCGGCACGGGAAGTCTTGAGATCAAGAACCAACTCGCCGGAATTTTTTTCGATAGGAAAGGAGAGCACATTTGTTGGCTTGTCCTTTTGGCGGTAGGTGAGGTTTAGCTTATGTGATTCCTTGGGTGTGACAATTGCCACAGAGAGTTCGTATTTCTCTCCGAGAATTGCGTCCTTCATACGCGCAAACGGCAAGCGTGGAAGCTTGCCGTTTGTCTTGTTTGTAATTGAGATAGTCTCCGCTTTCATCCTTTGATTATCGGCGATCGCCTTTCTGTCGTTCTACCCATTTACCGAGTTTCTTGAGGCGTTCGATTTCTTTTCCGCGCTTCAAGCGATTGAGTGCTGAAGTCTTGCGGTCGAGCTTCGAAGGATCGCGTTCATTGTAGCGCTGGCCCTTAACAGTACGGATAATGCCAGCCTCTTGGACACGGCGAGAAAAGCGGCGGACAAGAGTCATATTGCTCTCGTTGGCTGCCTTCTTAACTTCGATTGTCGGTTTGCTATTCATGCCAAAAGAGCTTAGCACAAAGGGTAAAAGAGCACAAGATATAGATTTTATTAATTTGTAAAACCTATTGACAAAACAAATAAGCAATGTAAAGTATCTACATGTTCCTTATGGGCACACACTTCCGATTCGAGCCTGCCGAGCAGACCCTCTACCGGGAGTTTAATTAACCCTTATTGTTCTAGACAGTAAGGCATTCATGGGTGGAGGCGTTACATTCCAGTAACGACTCCACCTTATTTTTTTATAATAAGTTATCCGGGTTGATAGCAATCTTGGCTTCGTCCGGAAGTTTAGCAAGCAGTTCGCGCAAATTTTCCGAAAGCCCTTTTCCATCAAGAAGTGCATAGACTGACCACTCATCTCGTTTCGGACGAATAACCGCGTTTACTGCGGTTTCTTTTTTGCCTCGAATTACAACCGTGCTCTCAAACATGTCCGGTGCGTATGGTGCGAGAACTTCAGCCATATAATCCTTGGCGGCGTCTTTTTCCGCAGCCTTTCCATACCAAGAAATTTTTAGAATTGTTGAAGCGGGTGGATAGTTGTAATCCATACGCTCGGCGAGTTCATTTCGATACCACGAAGAATAATTGTTTGACTGTACCAAGCTGATAATTTCCTCGTCAGGATTTTTTGTCTGCACGTAGAGTTTGTCAGTCGTGCGCTCGGCGATATCAAGGAAGAGCTCGATGATGCGTTCGTTTGTTCTATAGCTTGGAATATTAAAGAGCGTATCGAATGAAACGATACATGAATG
>CAZRTW010000056.1:0-5603 GCA_964603145.1 uncultured Candidatus Saccharibacteria bacterium
ATAGAAGGCGAGTACTAGAAATGCGAGGAAAAGGAGGAATAAGACAGTCCGTAGCTTTTTCATATATCCCATTGTAGTATGAGGGTATGGATATGCAAGCAAAACAGGGCACCGAACACCCGATTTCTATCCTTCAAAACGAAGGGTATAAGGTCTTTACTGACCTCGGTTTTGAAATTGCTACTGGTCCCGAACTTGAAACGGAATGGTATAACTTCGATGCGCTGAACGTGCCCAAAGACCACCCAGCCCGTGACATGCAGGACACTTTTTGGATAAAAGGGCAGGAGGGTAAAGTGCTCCGCACCCATACAACAAACGTCACTTCTCGCGCGCTTGAACAGGCGGCAAAAGATAATCGAATTCCTGCAGCATTCATTTCGATTGGAAAAGTGTTTCGAAATGAAGCAACGGACATTACTCACGAAGCGCAGTTCTTTCAGATTGATGGCGCCATGGTAGGGGAGAATGTCACACTCGCAAATCTAAAAGGCGTGCTTCTTCATTTTTATAAAAAAATGCTCGGCGACGATGTTGAAATAGAATTTCGTCCTTCCTTCTTTCCCTTTACCGAGCCGTCAGTAGAAGTCTTTGCAAAATTTAAAGGTAAGTGGCTCGAGGTGATGGGCGCTGGCATGATTCATCCGAATGTTTTGAAAAATGTCGGACTCGATCCGGAAAAAGTGCAAGGCTTCGCATTCGGCGGCGGACTCGATCGTATCGCAATGGTGAAGTGGCAGATTTCCGATATTCGATTCCTATACCAAGGAGATCTTCGACTTAATCAGTTTTAATTTCGCTATTTCCTATGCAGTTCATCATTACATCAAATCTTTTTATGCTGCTTCCGATTGGGGCAGCGCTCTATGTGCATGATTTGGGATACTTCTATATCGGACTCCTCGCGATTGTCTCGTCTTCTCTCTTTCACACAGTACTCGCTGATTTTCCGAACCGAAAAAATCTTCTTCAATTTAGTCGTGGTCTTGATTGGACGGTTGCGATCTTTGCCTATGGATACATGTTCTTCTATGTTTTTACAAAGTCGTATCATTCCCTTCGAATCCCGCTTATACTCGGACTTGTCGCAACACTTCTCTTTTTCTGGTACGGATTTAAATTGAGTGATTACAAAAGACTGCATCCCTGGTTCCATGTAATTACGTCGTTCGTCTCTACTATTGTCGTGCTCTCAATCTAAACATATGAAAATTTCTTACAATTGGCTCAAATGGTATGTGCCCGAAATTCCGGAAGCAGAAAAAGTTGCCAATATTTTCGGCTCGCATCTTTGTGAAGTCGAGGGAGTGGAAAAACTTCCAGATGGTGATTTTGTGCTTGATCTCAACATCCTTCCAAACCGCGCACATGATCTCCTCTGCCATCACGGAGTTGCACGAGAACTCTGCGGACAACTCGGAGCAAAATTTAATGATCCAACATCGATGTACAAAGTGCCTGCATCAAAGGCGGGTGATTTAAAGATTGATATACAGACTGAAAAATGTCGTCGATATATGGGGCGCATTGTGCGCAATATAAAAGTTGGACCATCACCGGAGTGGGTAGTGAAGCACCTTGAATCTATTGGTCAGCGTTCGATCAACAACATTGTTGATGCGACAAATATCTGCATGTTTGACTGCGGCCAGCCGATGCATGCCTTCGATCTTAAAAAGATTGCCTCCGAAAAAATCCTTATTCGACAAGCCGAAGAAGGTGAGACGATGAAGACACTCGATGGGAAAGATGTGATTACCAAGGCTTCTGATATGGTCATTGCCGATGAGTCTGGTGTGCTCGCGCTTGCTGGGGTGAAAGGCGGAACAAAAGCCGAAGTTGATACGAATACGACCGATATAGTACTTGAGGTGGCAAACTTCGATCCAGTGTCTGTGCGCAAAACTGCACGACGACTTTCTATTTTTACTGATTCTGCGAAGCGTTTTGAAAACGATCTTTCACCAGAGCTTGGTAATTTTGGCATGATGGAACTCACTGGTCTTATTGTTGAAATGTGTCCGGAAGCGACATTTGAAGATGTAGTTGATGTCTATCCAAAACCGCAAGAATCTCGAAAAGTTTCTTTCCTACTTTCTGATGTTAATAAAAAACTTGGCGCAAATATTTCGAGCGATGAGGCAGAAACAATTCTGAAAAATTATTCGTATACATTCACCAAAGAAGGGGACACATTCACAATTGATGTGCCGCCATTTCGCCTTGATATCACAGGGACGCATGACATGACGGAAGAACTTGGCCGAATCTATGGCTATGAAAAAATTTCTCCAGTACTTCCTTCGATTAATTTTTCTCCCGAGAGAAATGATGTGTATGCACGAATGAGCGTCGCGCGCGCGAAGTTGCTTACCGATGGGTACTCTGAAGTGATGACCTATACATTCACCAAAAAGGGAAAAGTCGAGATCGCGCGCGGGGCAAAAGGAAAAGAATTTCTTCGCACTAATCTCTCTGATGGATTAAAGGAGTCATATGAGCACAATCGTTTGAGTGCTCCGCTTCTTGGTGTAGATGAGGTAAAAATTTTCGAAATCGGAACAGTGTTTCCATCTGCCGATGGACAGGAAATGCATGTTGCCTATGCAAACAAAAAAGGTGTTGTTGAATCAACGCTTGAAGAATTTACCCGCGATATAAGTTTGGAAGTTGGACTTCCAAATAAAAAATCAGCATCTGCTACGTTCATGCCATGGAGTTTATTTCCTTTTATCACACGTGACGTCGCAGTCTGGGTAGGAGAGGGAACAAGTGCGGATGAGCTCATAACGCTTTGCAAAGATAACGGTACAGATCTTCTTGTTCGTGAACCCCAAATCTTTGATCAATTTACAAAAGATGGAAAAACATCGCTCGCTGTTCGACTTGTCTTCCAATCTTTTGACCGCACGCTCACTGACGAGGAAATTACTGGAATTATGGAGAAAATAAGCCTTAAAATAAAGGAGAAAAACTGGGAAATTCGTTAGGTTAGTATAGGTGTGCTTGGTATACTATATGGGTGAAATTCTTGCGATATCTTTTGAAAGAGAATCGTCTTCTTGTATTTACTTTGGCGTTTCTAGTAACGTTTTCTTTTGGTAGCTACGCGCTGGCCACGTTTTATCCAGGAGAGACTAATGACCCAAGCTGTGCACCTGGTGATGCAGGATGTTATGTTGCAACTGTTCCGAGTCAGACTGGAAACAACGGTAAGTTTCTCACAACTAACGGAACAGCAACTTCATGGGGTACTTTTTCGACTGGTCTTACAAATACATCCGGCACACTAACCAATGATCTTCTAACTGGTATTTCTGGGGGACAGACGATTATTGGCGGTACTGCAGCAAATGACACCCTTATTTTTCAAGTCTCATCTTCAGCTAGTCCTCGAACGGCTGCAGCGCCAATGCTTACGTTTTCTTCGAGCGGTGCGCTTGGTGGTGCGGCAGCGCAAACATTTGCGTCACTCAATCCAACTATAGCCCAATCTGGTGTGGCGGGGTACACAGCTCTCCAGATTCAGGCAGTTGAAACGAGTATTGGTTCAGGATCGAGCTATCTCATCGATGCGCTCTCTGGCTCTACTCCAACAAGTAAGTTTAGCGTCTCTCGCACTGGCGCTATTGTTTCAGCAGCAGCTCCAACATTTTCTACGATGACGCTCGGATCAGTTCTCTTTAGTGGAACAGATGGAATTCTTTCTCAAGATAATAGTAATTTCTTTTGGGACGATACGAATAATCGTCTCGGTATTGGGACTGCTTCTCCCACAACGTCGCTCGAAGTTGCAAGCGGGACATTTCTTCAAACACAAGGAAATAATCCAACTATTAAATCGACAGTAACAGACCCTGCGCTTGCAGGATCGATTGGTCTTGATATTGTTGGCAAATACGCTTATCTTGCCAACTCGAGTAATAGTTCTTTTTCAATTGTAGACATTTCAAATCCATCAGCACCGACGTTTGTAAGTAGTGTGCAGGAGCTTACACAACTCTCGGGAGCTTTTTATACAAAGGTTGCCGGTAAGTATGCGTATGTTACTTCATCATCTGTTGGACGGTTGACGGTGATTGATATTTCCAATCCCAATTCACCTACGATTGTTGCGTCACTTTTAGATGCGACAAATTTGGGAGGTGCTCGGGGTCTCTATATTTCCGGTAAGTATGCGTATATCGGAGCATTTTCGAGCGATCGTTTGACTATCGTTGATATCTCAAATCCAGCATCACCTGTTGTCGCTGGGACTATAGCCGACAGTACAAATATTGATGGAGCTGACGGCGTATATGTTTCTGGCAAGTATGCATACGTCGCGGGTAAACAAAGTAACTCCGTGGCGATATACAATATTTCCGATCCGACAGTACCTGGTTTTGTAGGGGTTGTATCAGACCTTTTTGTTATTGGTGGAACGCACGAGCTATATGTTTCTGGAAAATATGTGTACGTTGCCGCCCAAGATACAAATTCGTTTGCCGTTATTGATGTTTCGAACCCGGCATCTCCGTCAATTGTCGGATCACTTGTTGACGGTACGAACCTCAATTCACCGAAAGGAGTTTTTGTTTCAGGAAGATACGCATATGTGACGGCGAACTCTGGCAACAGTCTTGCCGTTATTGATATTTCTACTCCCGCTTCTCCAATTATTGCTGGAACTATTTCACATGTCACTAATCTCAGTCAGGCGCGTGATGTTAAAGTCGTCGGTAAGTATGCATATGTTGCAATGAATACTGGACTTTCAATTATCGATTTAAACGGTATTGATAGTCAGGGTGCAAGTATTGGTAGCCTTCTTTCTGAAACAATAAATGTTAATGAAAATGCAGATATCGGAAATAATTTATATGTGAGAGGTGGACTTAATGTTGGAATTGGCGGTATACAATCACTCGGATCACTTTCTCTCTCCGGACTCACAACAAGTTCCTTGGCTGCGACACTTGATGTGCGTAATGTGGCCGGTACTTCACTCCTCTATGTGAGAGATGATGGAAATGTAGGAATCGGAACGAGCAGTCCTGTAGCTCCATTTGAAGTGAAAGGGACGGGTACAGGCGCAACAATCGCAAAATTTACTGATGTAAATACGACAGGTTGTACGCTTGCGACCGGCGGAACGATTTCTTGTAGCTCCGATGAACGACTGAAGAAAAATATTGAAAATATTTCCTATGGCCTTGAAACAGTGAAGTCTCTACGCCCAGTAGTGTATAACTGGAAATATGAAGCAGATGGAACCATGCGCAGTCCCGGATTTATCGCTCAAGAAGTCGAGTCTCTCGTGCCGAAACTTGTGGCAACTGATTTGGATGGATATAAATCTTTGAATACGACAGGAATGGTCCCGATTCTAGCTAAGGCAATACAGGAGCTCGACATGAAGATAGAGCCACTCTCATCACTCGATCTTTCAAACGATCACTCACTCGCATCGCTTGTTCGATCATACTTGGAAAATTCGACGAACGGTATCCGTATCTTTTTTGCCGATAAGGTGCAAACAAAGGAATTGTGTCTTGAGGATGTATGTGTAACAAAAACAGAATTGCAAAATCTTTTGAACAATTCCGGAGTACAGCCGTCAG
>CAZRTW010000057.1:0-5550 GCA_964603145.1 uncultured Candidatus Saccharibacteria bacterium
TATGACCATGATGTTTTCCTTTATATCCCCTCAAAATATAAACAGCTAATAGCGTAGTAATCGGGACCGTAAGAACAAGACCAATGCTTCCGACCACTGTTCTAATGATTTCAGTGGCAAATATTTCTTGATTGATAATACTGCCCATTGAAGAATCGGATGTTGAAAAAAGAAGCAATAAAGGAAGTGAAGCGCCGGTATAGGCAAGCGCCAAAGTATTAACCAACGCGCCTACATGTTCCTTTCCAACACGAATCGCTTTCATATAAGTCTCTTTTCTTGAAAGGTGTGATGCCGAATTATACAACTCACTTACAACCGCCGCTTGAGTTATTGCAATATCATCGAGCACACCAAGTACACCTATCATGATTCCACCAAGGAGAAGCCCGGCAAAATCAAGAGTTCCTCTGGTATTAAAATTGAGATAGACCGCCTCATCCGAAGCAAAGCCACTCAAGCTAGCCAATTCCACTCCAAGATATGCCAGTACACCAGTAAGGATCACAGCCATAACAGTTCCGGTAAATGCAACAGTGGATTCTCGATTGAAACCATGCGTAAGGAAAATCGCCAAAAAGAGTATCACTGCGGCGATCACGATACTTGTAAGGACCGGTGGATATCCTTTGAGCAGACTAGGAACAAGAACGTAGAGTATTACGAAAAAGCTTCCGGCAAGACTTATGAGTGACCTCACACCCTGTTTTCCAGAGAAGATAATGATAATAATGGCAAAGAGAATAATAAACCCGAGTATTACACCCTGACGATCAACATCTTGAACCGAATACGTCTCCCAACCATCCATACCATCGATGATATGTCTCAGAAAAAACTTATCTCCCTTTTCAAGTACTAGGTAGTCATTCTCAATCGTTACCACTTCTCCTTTTTTGTCTCCTTCAAGAATCTCCACTTTGATGGTCTGGTATATACTCTGCACATCTGTACCAGGAACTTCTTTTTTCTCCTGACTAACCACTTCAACAACTTTTGCCTTTACAATCTCAACCTTATCCTGAATCAACTCTTGAGCATTGCTTTGTAACGGAGAAAGAACACAGAAAGCAAGTAATATACCTAGTGTAATTGTGCGCAACGGGTTCATATTTGCTATTTTACCAGCCTTAGACGCTTAAAGCTAAAAAGTTTAGATACTGTAATTTTGCCACTTCGCTACCTTGCCATCTTTTTTATAAAACTCATGCCGTTGCCAATCATGCATGAAGTTCTCATCAGATACGATCTTATCAAGAAGTTCGCTTTCATATAAGTCTTCTATCAACACGTCGTTTGAAAATTCTTTCGGATCTCTGATGTCTTTGCGGTATTTCACCTTGATAGATGTCGAGAGGAAATCAAATCTTTTTGCACAGATACCGCCATGGTCATCACTATGCTCACGAAGCGCCCCAACGGTCGTAATCTCATGGTCACTTCCGAGATATGCCTTGTGCTTGTACATCATCCAAACGATCGGATCGGCGTATGTCATCTCGTCACCGATGCGGTCCTTTTCTTCCTCTGTCGTCGCCCCATTGTACTCGGCGTACTGGCGCAGAAGTGTATCCAAATTTTCTTTTGCTTGTGATGATTGAGAGTGCTTCATGTTATTTCTTTTTACCGATTATGATGTTGTTGATAATGTCTTTAGGACTTTCGCTTCTGCGAATAACCTCTATGTCCTTCAAGTGTGCCGGTGTAATCTCGGGATAGAGGAGCGTGCCGAGGTTGCTCACGCTGCGCATGACGATGTGGGTGTTTCTCTCGCTTCTCGCGACCACATGGTCGATGATCTTCGTCTTCTCTTCCTCGCTTTCTCCCGCAAGCGCGGCAATGAAAATTGTCTGATATCCGTTGAGATCCTGCACATCAAGGATGTTTCCATTGATGGTTTTTATCTTTCCCGAAAGCCCAACTCTTTCCACAAGCTCGCTTGAGAGAGTGCATGCCTCATCGTCCGTGTCGAGATTATCTATCGAGATTCCATACTTGCGAGCCATCATGATGGACGATAGTGGCAACGGTCCCGAGCCTACGAACAATGCCTTGTGACCTTTGTGAACGTCGCAAAGCCGCATGCTTTCGATTTCGAGATCGGTCATTTTCTCGTAGTTCGGGTAATACGGAAAAACCCTGAGTATCTTTTCTGCATCATCAGACTTGAGTGCGTTCTTCACCCAGAACAACTCAAGCTCGGATTCTGCCCTCGATGACATCCTTCGAAGATCGTCCTGAATCAGCCGGATCTCCTTGTCGTCCAGGATATCTTTCGAGTGGTCGGCATGAGTGTCCTGGACTATCGCTACAAGTTCCGAAAATGTGGCATTAATTCTCTCGGACGGCTTCAGATCTTTGGCAGACGAAAGCTCCCCGTGAATGCCGAGGATCTTGTCTCTTTTTCTTTGTGAAATTGCGTTTGTCATATTTTGTATAAAAAAGCCGCGACGCCCAGTTCATCCACTGAGGCTGATCTGAAACGTCGCGGCAGGTTTTCAAGCGAGAACCTTGCTTGATTCTTCTTCGAGCTTTTCGACGCTCTCCGACCAGGCCTCTATGAGTTCCGGAGTTTTCGCCAGTGACAGGCAGTGTCGTGCCGCCTCGATCATTCTTTCGGGATCGTCGCCGTGTGCCAGGCCGTAGCTCAGGGCTTCCGTGAATTCCAGGCATTGCCACGATACCGTTTCCGGTGGCGTGATAGCGATCAGAGTCTGAATGGAACGAATGCCTTCAGCGACCATTGCTCCCGGATGCAGCCTTTCGACTGCCCGGACAATCTTGGGACCGAAGAATTCGCCGTAGCGGTTTGACCACCAGACCATCGAGACTGCGAGCTCGTACCGGTTCTTTGCGATGTCCTCGGGAACAATTTCGTCCCCTCGGCTTCGGATGATTTCCGCGCACCCAATCCAGTATTCCATGAAGCGCTTCAGCACCTGTGGGAACCATTCGTCTTTGACGTATGGCCTCCGCGAGATTTCTTTGGCGTTCTGGAGATTTTCAGGATGCGTGATGATGCGAAGTCCCTTGGGAGAACTGTGCACCACCGGCTCGTTTGGCGCTTCCTGAAGAAGCGCCTCGATCTCTCGGACAGTGTCCTCGCGCGGTACCGTCTCCCTGCGGAGCTGTGCGTAGCCAGGCTCATCCTCAACAGACACTTCCTTTGTGAGGACATGTGTCATTAGACCAGAAAGGTCGCTTGCGATCTCCACCTCTCTCGAAGCGTAGAACGTGACGAACCTGCGTGGATCTTCAAGCGTCTGCTGCCAGTCGCCGTGCACCTCGTTGAAGAGGTGTCCGTCGACCGCTCCTTTTACCCTGAGCAGGAAGTCTTTCCCTTCGAATGCCTTGCGGAGATCGTCGAGAGTCGCTTCCTGCGTGAGCTCGTAGGAATAGGGATGCATGTCATGGACATGATAGTGGTCATGCGAATGGCCGTGACGGTGATGCTTACAGCCGCAACCTTCGTGGTGCTTGTGGTCGTGCTGATGCACGCGACTTACCGTCAGTCCCGTCTTCCGAGCACTTCTTTCAACCTTCTTTTCGAAGATGTTGATGACGATGCCTGGGATGCCGGAACCGTTCGGAACAAGGACGAGCGGGGTGCCCGGATTTTCACTTGCCACGAATTCCGGAATGCCGGAAGCGTCAAGATCGAGGATACTGTCTCCTTCGTGCTTGGTGACGCCGATCGCTAGGGTCGCTGCCTTCGCCTGGCTCTTCACCACGTCCGCATACCTGATCAGGTCTCGGGCGTGATGCTTTGCTGAAAGCAGGCAGAGGATGTGGAACGGATACGGGCACGATTCAAGGAATTGCCTCGTCTCGTTTCCTGGAATCAATCCAAAACCTTCGAAGAACACCCAGGTGATGCCCGATTGCTCAAGCTTCGCGAGGGTGGACTTAAGGTCCGCGGTGTCACCGCAGGTGAAGCATCCGTTGGTCATTGCGACCACTTCTGCCGATCTGCCCGCGAGCTCGCCGTCGATCAGGCCGCCTTCGTCGTTTATGACGTAGGCCACCTTCTCTCTGGTCGGAAATCCGCGTGACTTGAGTGCCTGAATTACGTTCAGGACGAACGTCGTCTTGCCGGCTCCGAATGGGCCGACAGCGGCGAACAGTCGCATGGTTTCTTTCATTCTATGGGTCTCCTGTGCTTGGTGGTGAAAAGAGCTATCAATGCAAAACATTTGCATCTGAGAAGTACTGTACCCTAAGAATGTGCTAATTGCAAATCATTAACATTTAGGATATGCTGTGTCTATTATGAAAAAAGATACATCTGCAACACTTATTGGTGCAGGGCTCAAAGTTACGCCAACTCGATTGGCGATTCTTGAGGTGTTTTCCAAAGACTGCAAGCCAATAAACGCCGAATACATTTTCAACAGGCTACATGGTGAAAAGGTCAACTTAGTTACGATTTATAGAACTCTGAGTACCTTTGCTAAAAAAGGCATTGTAAGATCAGTTAACGTGCATACTGAATCTACGCATTATGAACTCGCTGCGCATCACCACCACCATCTGATTTGTAAAGATTGCGGGAAAATAGAAGAGATCAGCATTTGCAATGAATTACTTGATAAGGAGGCAATGGCTCATTCAACAAAGTTTCAATCAATACAAAGCCATTCTGTTGAGTTTTATGGAGTCTGTAAAAAGTGCAAAGTCTAGCGATACTCCGCCATCTCTTCCTCAGTTGGTCTCGTAATTCCAAAGAAACCCTGCTTGATATTTGGTATCCAAATGTGGGCTTTATTTGTCTTCCAAAAGGTTCCAATATCCCGTACTATGTCGAGCCAATGAATATATTATCCGATATTGAAAAAATTCAAAGTAAAACTTTTTTGCTAAGTTTTTTTAGTCTTACTTTTTTAATCGTTCCGGGTGCAAATGTAATATTTCTATTAGACCCTTCATTATATTCCCAAATGGAAATATTGAAAATTATTTTTTTATCGATTGGAATAATATTACCATTCTTTATTATTGGTATAATGCAGATATTCATATCTGGAAGAAAAGGCGTAATTGCTAATCCTTCTGATTTTCTATTTGATTCCACAATCTCTCTATTTTTTTCGACTATAGTGATTTACATAAGTCTGATCATTTCTTATTTTCTAAAACTCAATGCAACATGGCACTTTATAATTATGATTATTATACAAGTTTTTTTATCCCTATTTCTTCATCATGCATTTAATCATCAAAATAAAATTTAAATATTGACACTAAAGTGCCACACAAATGCTCCACAGACATTTACATATTCCAAATTCATGGTAAAGTAAATTTAGATACTAGACAAACAATGCGACCTTGGTCAATCTGAGGCAGAAAAGAAAGAAACGTGAACATGAATACGATCCTTGCAATATTCACAGTCACGGTGCTGATCTATATTGTTGTGTATTTCATCAGAAAATACCGATGCAAGTCGTGTGGCACATGGTTCTCTCTTCATTTTCATCAAGAACGGTACGATGGAGAGGATCTCGGTTCTGGATACTGGGCCAAATATTGCTGGTGTCATCGTTGTAG
>CAZRTW010000058.1:0-5541 GCA_964603145.1 uncultured Candidatus Saccharibacteria bacterium
GGTTTAATGGGATATAATAAAAATATATGTACGTAAAACACTTCTTCAAAATGTTTCTCGGGCTTCTCCTTATGGCTGCAATTGGCGTGGCTGGGCTTGTGATTGCTAACCACTATTCAAAAAAGACTGATACTACCACCAAGACAACAACTGGGTAAGAATAGTTGACCTAGCTTCTATTTCAGGGTAGTATGATTCTGCCGTAAAGAAAGCAGGCGCTGGAGAGAAATCCAGAGAAGACCTGCCGAATGGTCGAACAGCTTTTAGCTGGTTTACGTGTTACGGCCCCGTTTGGGGTCTTTATTTTTGGAAAAACAAAAAATTATTCATGGCACTTACAAAGAAACAGAAAGAGGAAGTTCTTTTAGAACTCTCCGACAAACTCTCTGCTGACAAGACTCTTGTCTTCGTAAGCTTCAAAGGTTTGACTGTTGCTGAAACTGACAAGTTTCGCCGACAGCTCCGCGAAGCCGGCGTTGGATATAAGGTTGCGAAGAAAACACTCATTGATCGCGTGCTCACAAAAAATGCAGTAAAAGGAGACGCTCCAGTACTTGCAGGCGAAATTGGTGTAGCATTTTCTACAGACGCACTTGCTCCAGCCCGTGAAGTGTTTACGTTCTCGAAAGGGAAGGTGACACCGAAGATTGTAGGAGGTGTGTACGAAGGTGAATACAAAGACGAAGCATACATGATGTCGATCGCAACGATCCCATCACGCGAAGTCCTTCTTTCACAGATTGCATTCCTTCTCAAGTCTCCACTCCAGCGTCTCGCTGTTGCAGTGGGTCAGGTAGCAGAGAAGAAAGCTTAAGTATTAATCAGTTATTAATTAGAAAATTATTATGGCAAAATTTGACACATTTCTCGCTGATCTCGAAGGCTCAACAGTCCTCGAACTCAACGAACTCGTAAAAGCAATTGAAGAAAAGTTTGGTGTTTCTGCAGCAGCAGTTGCAGCAGCTCCAGCAGCTGGCGCAGGTGCAGCAGCAGGCGAAGAAAAGAGCACATTTAACGTTGAGCTCACAGCAGCTGGTGACCAGAAAATCCCAGTTATGAAAGTTGTTAAGGATGCTCTTGGCCTTGGTCTCAAGGAAGCAAAGGACATCGTTGATGGCGCTCCAGCAATGCTTAAGGACTGTATGAAGAAAGCAGAAGCTGATGATCTCAAGAAGAAATTGGAAGAGGCAGGTGCAAAGGTTACACTTAAGTAATACGGCACTCGTTTTAACAAAAGCCCCGCGGCGTACGCCGCGGGGCTTTTGTATGTATTTGGGTCATCCTGAACTTGTTTCAGGATCCATGATTTCGGAACCTGGGTCCCAGATCAAGTCTGGGAAGACACAATACAATACTGGATCCTGAAACAAGTTCAGGATGACCCGAGCTCTTTTCCACTCTTGATACCCTGTAGGGTATACCGTATACTACCGGCATGTCTATGGATACCCTCGGAGCAATCTTTAATTCAGGAGCGCGCGTGCGCATTATGCGTCTCTTCCTTCTCAACAGAGATGCCGTGCTCACTGGTAGTGAAGTAGCAAATCGCTCAAGTGTAACGCCAACTATGGCACGCAAAGAACTTGCACTTCTTTTTCGAGCAAAATTTATTGTTCGTAAAAAGGATCGTCGTGGAAAAAAGAGCGTACAAGGTTTTTCAATGAACGCTCGTTTTGAATATGCTGATGCGCTCCAGAATCTTCTTTTTGGAACTGAATTTATTGATCTCGATGAACTCGGAAAGCGTTTCAAGAAAGCTGGGAAAGTTCGTCTCCTTCTTCTCTCTGGCGTGTTTAATCGCTTTCAGAATGCTCGCTTAGATCTTCTCATAGTAGGGGACAACTTGAAGCGTCCACTTGTTGATCGTACGATTCGATCTCTTGAAGCAGAAATTGGAAAGGAGCTCGCCTATGCAGTTTTCGATACATCTGAATTTGTTTATCGAGCAAGTATGTACGATAAGCTTATTCGAGATATGATTGATTTCCCACACGAGAAAGTCATTAATGTTGGGGGGCTACTTGAACAAATACCAAAAGTGAACGCATAAAAAAACCGCCGCAAGGCGGTTTTTTTATAACCAACCCAGCCGGAGAGAAAACGCAGCAAAAGGGCTTTTCAGGGGCCTTGCGCAGCCTGATGAAGGCGAGCAGTCCGCGCATGAGCACATGCGACGGTTGCCCCTGAAAAGCCCTTTTGCTGCGTTTTCCGGAGCAACCCTTTATCCACACTCTCCTTGAGGAAGGCGTGCGCAAAGCTATGCACTTGGTATAATTGATTGGTAAGCATGTAATAGGGTCGAACCATTAGTTGCTTTATTATTATTCATTCCAGGTCCTCTTCTGGACCTTGGATCTAAAACGCAGTATGTATATTTTTCAATCTTGGGGGGATGCGTTTACTTTCTCTCTCCAGAACATCTGGAATAGTTTTATTGAGTTTGTGCCTAAGTTCCTTTTCGCGATTATTGTTTTCATCATCGGATGGGTCATCGGATCTATCATTGGTAAGGCAGTAGATCAGGTTATCAGCGCACTCAAGCTTGATAAGGCTCTTAATTCAGCAGGTGGCGACACGTTCTCACAGCGCACAGGCGTAAAGCTTAGTGTTGGCGGATTCATTGGTGGTGTTGTGAAGTGGTTTATCATCGTGGTGTTCCTCGTAGCATCACTCGATATTCTCGACATGACAGCAGTAACTGATTTCTTGAAGAATGATGTTCTTGCATACCTTCCGCATGTTCTTGTTGCAGCTCTCGTTCTTGTTATCGCAACAGTTGTTGCTGATTTCATGGGCAAGGTTGTACTTGCATCTGCAAAGGCAGGTAATGTTCGTTCAGCAAACTTCCTCGGAACTCTTACTCGCTACGCAATCTGGATCTTCGCATTCATCATCGCTCTTTCAGAGCTTGGTATTGCAACAGAATACATGCATGTTCTCTTCACTGGTCTCGTAGCAATGCTTGCTATCGCTGGTGGACTTGCATTCGGTCTCGGTGCTAAGGATGCAGCAGGACGTGTTGTTGACCACCTCGGTGATCGCACAAAGGTAATGTAACTAGACCCTGTTACAGCACTCTAATTAGAAAAAGCCCCGCCTCACGGCGGGGCTTTTTCTTTTCTTTGTTTTCCACTTAGTTATCCACTTTCTTCAAAAAAAGCTGAAAGCGAATTTGAAATTAGAGCAAAAGTATTCTTCCTTGCATAACCACCCCCAGCGAGGACGTTACCAAAATAGGCCTAAAAATAGGCCTTGCGCAGGCCTCGGGCCGAGCAGAGTAAAACCCCGCAGGGTTTATACGTGCCTATTTTTAGGCCTATTTTGGTCTCTCCGAGTACCATTTGACAATGGAATAGCCTTCGTGTAGGATAGCTCTACGCATGAATAGCAAAGTAATTAATCCCACCCCGTAGGCGATAGCAAACGTTCACGTCTTGCTGTCCGCCCATTAGGCGGATTTTTTATTGGAGAAGTACTGTCCGACTGATCCCTGACAACAAAATCGTTCGCCCCTAGATAAAAGAGCAATCTTTAAACTGTTAGCGTCTTTTCGTCACTGGGGAGTGAACACGACAATCATGTGTTGAACAACAATCGCTCACCGCGATTGCAACATGTGGGTAAGGTGGAAATTGCAGAAGCGGTTTTGCGAATTCCACCGTGTCAAAAATTAAGTATAAGTTTTCATTTTCTTTTTAAGCAGAAGAAAATGAATTTGTGATTCTTACAGTTCCTAATAGGAATGTAAGAGCATATGGTGGATGCCTTGACTCTAAAAGGCGATGAAGGACGCAGCGTGGCGGCGATACGCTTCGGGGAGATGCTAAGCAATCTTTGATCCGGAGATGTCCGAATGGGGAAACCCAATTGAGTAAACCTCAATTACTCTCATAACTCAGTTATGGAGTGCGCACCCAGGGAATTGAAACATCTTAGTACCTGGTGGAAAATAAACTAAAACAAGTATTCTGGTAGTAGCGGCGAGCGAACCCAGAGAAGCCCAAACCGAGTGTGCTGTAGCAATACAGTATGCGAGGGGTTGTAAGGTAGTAATGCCTCTTTTAAGAAGGAATGAGTTACAAAACGTATTGTTAAAAGAAATTTCTGGAAAGAAATACCATAGAGGGTGATAGTCCCGTATTTGAAAATTTTACGTCTCATCAATTACTATTCTTGAGTACCTCAGGACACGAAAAGCCTGAGGGAATCTACCGGAACTAACCGGAAAGGCTAAATACTTTTAGAGATCGATAGTGAACTAGTACCGTGAGGGAAAGGTGAAAAGTAGTCCGAGAGGACAGTGAAATAGATCTGAAACCATATGCTTACAAGGAGTCGGAGCGGGCTACACAGCGTGAGTTATTTTTAGCAAGAAGTTTCCAAGCTAGAAATAGTACATGATGTGTAGTCCGTCACGGCGTGCCTATTGAAGAATGAGCCAACGAGTTTATGTATATGGCATGGTTAAGGAGCGATAAATCTCCTAAGCCGCAGCGAAAGCGAGTCTGAATAGGGCGACTAGTCGTATACATAAGACCCGAAACCAAGTGAGCTATCCATGTGCAGGGTGAAGTTGCTCGAGAGAGCGATGGAGGCCCGAACCGGTATGTCGTACAACGCATTCGGATGACATGTGGATTGGAGTGAAAAGCTAATCGAACTTGGTAATAGCTGGTTCTCGCCGAAATAGCTTTAGGGCTAGCGTTATGTGTTCCTCGTGGGGGTAGAGCACTGGAAGAAACGGACAGGGAGAAATCTCGCCTTTTCTATCAAACTCCGAATACCATGAGTTAGAGCATAGCAGTTAGACCGTGGGGGCGAAGCTCCACAGGTCAAAAGGGGAAGAGCCCGGATCTCAAGTTAAGGTCCCTAAATATACGCTCAGTGCATCTTAAGGAGGTGATATTTCTCTGACAATGAGGATGTTGGCTTAGAAGCAGCCATCATTTAAAGAAAGCGTAACAGCTCACTCATCGAGAGATTTCGCACCGCAGATAATCGGGGCTAAGCGTATTACCGAAACTGAGGATTTTATGTATTTATTTACCTAAAGTGGTAGGCGAGTATTCTACTCTGCTGTGAAGGACAAGGGGTGACCCAATCTGGAGCGTGTAGAAGAACGAATGTTGGCACAAGTAACCGCATGGAGGGTGAGAGCCCCTCCCGTCGAAAGATCAAGGTTTCCTTAGCAACGGTGATCAGCTAAGGGTTAGTCGGTCCTAAGGGAATGGCGAAAGCCGAACTCGATGGACATCAGGTTAATATTCCTGAACTTCTATTTTGTGCGATGGGATGACGGAGCGTAGTATATAGTGCCCATTATTGGATTTGGGTATGTGCGTCGCAGGTATTGTCCAGGCAAATCCGGACAGCTTCACTTTAATGTGTATACCCCAGGCGTATATCGATGGTTGGGTTCGCCCAATCTAAGACTATGGAGCACGCTTCCGAGAAAAGTCTCTAAGCTCTAACAAAACAGAATCCGTACCGCAAACCGACACAGGTGATCAGGGCGAGTAGCCCAAGACGAACGAGTGATAG
>CAZRTW010000059.1:0-3750 GCA_964603145.1 uncultured Candidatus Saccharibacteria bacterium
CATCTCTCTGGTTCTGAATTCGTAGAAATGTTTGTGGGCGTTGGAGCATCTCGCGTACGTGATCTTTTTATGAAAGCAAAGCGCATGGCTCCAGCTATTATCTTTATCGACGAAATTGATGCCGTTGGCCGCGTGCGCGGAACAGGCGTGGGTGGCGGAAATGATGAACGCGAACAGACACTTAACCAGATTCTCGTTGAGATGGATGGCTTTGAGCCAAACGACAAAGTAATTGTCATGGCCGCAACCAACCGTTCTGATGTGCTCGACCCGGCACTCCTTCGTCCCGGCCGATTTGATCGCCGCGTGACGCTTGATCTTCCTGACCGTGCAGACCGCGAAGCAATTCTGAATGTACATGCAAAGAAAAAGCCGCTTGCAGAAGATGTACAACTCAAAATTATTGCAGAACGCACTCCTGGATTCTCCGGCGCTGATCTCTTTTCGCTCATGAACGAAGGTGCAATTCTCGCCGCACGCGAAAATCGCAAAAAAGTTTCTCAATTTGATCTCGTTCGTTCAATCGAAAAAGTCATGATGGGCCCAGAGCGAAAGAGCCATCTCTTTACGATGGAGGAGAAGAAAATAACGGCGTATCACGAAGGAGGACACGCGCTTGTTGCATCAGTCTTGCCACACGCTGACCCAGTTCACAAAGTTTCTATCGTTGCACGCGGACGTGCTGGTGGATATACACTCAAGATTCCACTTGAAGAACGAAAGCTCCAAACAAAATCTGAATTTCTCGATGACATTGCGATGTCTCTCGGAGGCCTTTCTGCCGAACGCATGGTTTTCGGTGATATCACAACAGGACCATCAAACGATCTCCAGGTTGCCACAGGCCTTGCTCGCGCCATGGTTACACGCTGGGGTATGAGTGATGAAATCGGACCAGTTGCTCTTGAATCTGACGGCGGACGTACACTCTTTGGTGGAGCAAGTGCAGATGGAGATATGTCAGAAGCGACGCATTCCAAAGTAAACTCTGAAGTTAAAAAGATTATGGACAATGGTTTGAAGCGTGCTGATGAAGTACTCACGAAACACCGAAAAGTGCTTGATGCGATCGCGCAACGTTTGATGGAAGTGGAGACTCTCGAACAGCCCGAGTACGAAGAGATCATCAAGGCGCACGGTATCAAGCTCAAAAAGAAAGAAGACGTCGTGGCTGAAATTGCCAAGGCCCAGATACCAATCGAATCTGATATCTAAATCAAAGAAGCCGCCAAATTCCATTTGAGCGGCTTTTTTGCTAGGATACGTAAGTGCCATTTCCGCTCGTAGCTCAGTTGGTTAGAGCACAGAGCTTATAAAAACGAGAGAGGAGGTGTGGCTAAGTATGAGCACACCGCAATTGAAAATTTCAAAGTCCACCCTTAGCTCAGTTGGTTAGAGCATCGAGCTTATACCTCGAGGGTCCTTGGTTCGAGTCCAAGAGGGTGGACTTTGAAATAACTCATATGTGCTCATACTTGGACACAATCTCCGAAAGACGTTTTTATAAAGTACACTTTATACCTCTGGGGTCCTTGGTTTAAATCCAAGAATTTGTCCGAGACGACGAGGCTCCATTAATTTATGACCCAACTCCTAACCTCAATATTCCTAGTAGTAATAGCCTCAGCCCTCTGCTCATGTCTCGAGGCTGCATTCTTCAGCATTTCTCAAAGCACTGTAGAAGTGCTCAAGGAAGAAAAACGCCGAGGGAGCGCAGCGCTTTATAAAATTAAGACGCATGTTAACCGTACCATTCTTACACTCGTGGTTCTTAGCAATGTCGTGACAATTGTGGGAAGTATTTACGTGGGCCACATTGCAACGGAACGTTTTGGTGATGCTCGACTCGGCATAGTTTCTGCTCTCCTCACCGTTCTCGTTATTTTCTTCGGAGAAGTTGCTCCTAAAGTTATTGGGCAGAATTACGCGCGACAAATTTCACTTGCCTTTGCTCCAATTCTCTATGTAGTCACTGTGGCTTTTACCCCACTCGTTTTTATTGTTGAATTTTTGACTAATCGATTTACAAAAAAGCCCAAGCTTGTTTCAGAAGAGGAACTTCGCATGCTTACTCGCATGGGGGAGGAAGAGGGCTCAATCGAGCAAGACGAACATGAAATTATTCAGCGTGTTTTTACCCTTAATGATCTTACCGCCAAGGATATCATGACACCGCGTACTGTCGTTGAGGCCCTGCCAGTGTCTGCAACATTGCGAGAAGTATCGGTGATTATTTTACATAAGCCGTATTCACGCTATCCGGTGTTTGATGAATCTCTCGACACTATCGTTGGTTTTGTACAAACCTCTACTCTCCTTACTGCTCTTGCCAACGATGACGATAACGAGCTGGTTTCGCATTTTATGACCGCACCACTTTTTGTGAGCGAAAAGAAACGAGTAGATGATCTTATGGCGCTGTTCCTCTCAAAACGTCGACACATTGCTATCGTTCAGGATGAATTTGGTGGTACCACCGGTGTTGTAACATTCGAAGATGTCATGGAACAGCTTGTAGGCGAGATTGTAGATGAGACCGATGAGGTGGTGGATCTGCGCTCCCATGCGCGGGCAACCCATACAGCAAAACAAAAATAAAAGCACGACGTATGTCGTGCTTTTATTTTGATAATTCCTGTAGTACCTCCTTCATAGAGACGCAGGCCTCGTAACCTTTATCAAATTGCTTTCGAAGGAATGGTTTTGAGTTGTTCAATATAGAGAAATTCAGTTTTGTGTCGTTCTCGAAAATAATGACATTCTTGTGCCGTGGCACAAACAGTTCACGTACTCCGAAAAAACGTTGAACCCAAGTGTTTACTCCATTTCGTACAAGAATAAGAGTGTCGTATTCATCAAGATTAATATGCTCTTCAAGAAGACGAATGCCGGATGAGCGCATGGAGTCGCGATATGTCTCTCCTTCAATATCAACAAGTTTATTGGAAAAATAAGGGATGGATTTTGTTGCGCGGAGCACTTCGAAAATATCATAGCGGTGCCAGTCGCTGAAAAATTTTACACGCCCGTCACGTTTTCGTGTTGCGGCGATCATAAGTTCAGTTTTTCCTCGGCGAATTGTGTCGACGCGAAGTGGTTCAAGTTTTTTGAAAATAACATCAACCAGATAATCGATATCCATTATTTTAAGAGGCCTGAAAAAGTTTACAAAACGGGGAGTGGCAAGGCGACGAGTCCAGACACGTTCAATCGCATCGTATTCCTTGGCGCAGTAGTAGGCTGCCGTGCCAGCGCTTCCTGAACCAGCCACAATAAGATCGGGGGTAATCTTACACTCGCGTCCTAGTGCAGTCATAAAGCCTCCGCCATAGGCACAATCACATCCGCCACCCGAAAGAATAATCGCTGTTTTTTTCATAGATTTAGAATCTATCCATTATAGCTTACTCAAAGTGGATCTCGAGTTTTTTGGCATCGAGCAATGTTTTCATAACAGGATGTTCTTTGAGAAGTGGGTCATTTTTAATAACCTCGGTTGCTTCAGTACGAGCAGCTTCAACCATTTTGATGTTCTTGATCGCTTCCATGCCTAAGTCGGTGATGCCCCATTGTTTTGTGCCACCGAGTTCTCCTGCACCGCGTAGGCCCAAATCGAGTTCGGATAGTTCAAAGCCATTCTTGGCAGTTTTGAGAGCTTTGAGACGCGCGGTAGTTTTTTCTGATTTGGTTTCTGCAAAAAGATAACAATATGCCTGATGATTTGATCGAATGACGCGACCACGCAATTGG
>CAZRTW010000059.1:3760-5475 GCA_964603145.1 uncultured Candidatus Saccharibacteria bacterium
TCTGCCCCTTCGATGATGATAAGCGTGGCGTTTGGTACATTCACGCCCACTTCGACGACAGAGGTGGCGCAGAGAATATCTATTTCGTGCTTTGAAAATGCATCCATGACCTCGTCTTTTTTCTTTGGTGTCATTTTTGAATGGAGAACGCCAATAGTGTATTCAGGGAAAATGCTTTTTTTAAGATGCTCCGCTTCTTTAGTAACCGATCGTGCCTGCACTGCCAGTTCTTTTTCAGGGTCTGGTTCATCAATACGCGGACAAATCACATATGCTTGTCGGCCGTTTTTTAACTCGCTTCTGATAAATTCATATACTTTCTCTCTTCCTTCCGGAATGACGATATCAGTAATAATCGGCTTTCGTCCTGCTGGCATTTCGTCAAGAATAGAGAGATCGAGGTCCCCATAGATAGTGAGCGCAAGTGTGCGGGGGATAGGCGTTGCAGTCATAGAGAGAAGATGTGGCGCAAATCCTTCTTTGGTGACAAGTTTTTTCCTCTGCATGGTGCCGAAGCGATGCTGCTCGTCGATGATAGCAAGTGCGTGGTGCTTAAATTTCACAGACTTTTGAATAAGCGCGTGTGTGCCGATGAGAATCGGGATCTCGCCGTTTGCCACCCACTTTAAAAGTTGGGTACGTGAGATTGCTGTCCAAGGCTCTTTTGCAGAAGCGACTTTTGTTGGAAACTTACGGCAGCCCGAGCCCGTGATGAGCCCCACCGAAATACCCGTGTGTTTGAAATATTGTATGAAATTCTCAAAATGCTGGGTGGCCAGAATTTCCGTTGGTGCCATATATGCCACCTGTAGATTGCCATACGATTTCCCGTCCGGTCGTGTTTTTATAGCTGCGTATGAAAGTGTGGCTGCGACAGCTGTTTTTCCAGAGCCCACATCTCCCTCGAGGAGGCGCGCCATTGGGTGCATTTTCTCCATATCAGTGAGCATGGTAGAAATTGCTTTTTCCTGCGCTGCTGTTGGCTTGAAGGGGAAGCGGCGGGTAAAGTCTGCAATATCGTCTTTATTAAAATTAATTGGGTATGATTTATTCTCTAAGTAATTTTCTCGTTCGATTTTGCGGGCGAGCTGAATGAAAAAAACTTCTTCGAACGCAAAACGTTTTCGTGCAGCATCGGCATCGTTTTGTGTTTGCGGAGCGTGAATCCAGACAAGAGCGGTTGAGAGTTTTGGAAGATTATATTTTTTTAGAATGTCGAGAGGTAAGTATTCCGGTAGAGCAGAAATAAGACCAGCACCGATAATTTTTTGAATTGTGTGATACACAAACCGACTCGTCACTCCGCGTGTCTCGCGGTATACAGGGAAGCCATACACTTCAGCTGCTTCCTTTCCTTGCCCGAAGAGTGAGTTGTGCGTATCGATAGGGAGAGCATTCTTTTCTTTGAGTTCAGGATTGGTGAGATAGAGTCCCTGTTTACCATTCGCTACTTTTCCTGAGAGTTCCACCATGTCACCTTCATGGACCATCTTGGCCATGTAGGCCTGATTGAACCACATAACTTTTATTTTTCCGGAAGAGTCCTCCACTTCAGCTTCACCCATTGGCATTTTGCTGCGGAAAGCTTTTTTCGTTTTTAGTTTGCTAATGCGCCCATAGAGCGTAACCGAGTCTCCGGCAGTGAGATCCCGGATGAGTTTAAGCTCGGATATATTTGTGTAGCGAGTTGGGAAGTAATAGAGAATATCTCGAAT
>CAZRTW010000060.1:0-5236 GCA_964603145.1 uncultured Candidatus Saccharibacteria bacterium
CTTCTTTTGAATATCATCAGGCACTGGCAGTGTCTGATATTTCATATATTCCAGATTGAGAGAAGGAAAATATGAAGCTGAAAACAGAGAAAAAATCACGTTTTCAGATGAGGAGTTAATGTACGCTTTTGTTTTTAAAAGCGACTTTTGTTTAGGATATGACGTAAGGTCATCAACAAAACATTCCACTATCTCTTCTCCCTGAAGATAGTCTGTGCTTTGTATGCTTTTGATTAGTCCAGAAAAATCTGGACCACTAAAGTATCCTTGAGCTCCCATCGAACGGAGCGCGTTAACTTCTTTGATAATGTGCTCAGTTCGTTTCATATTTTTTTTGGTTTTTTGTTTTGGGTTAGTAAATGTAAAGGTGTTTAGACAAAAATGTAACAACATAGGGTTATATACGTAACAAATCCAAAAGTGTGGATAACTAAAGGCCCATTTTTCAGGATGAAAAATGGGCCAAAATGAGGTACTATAGAGGGATACATGGAGGAAGCCGTAGCCACCAGTACCTATACCGTTAAAACAAGTGCCTTTGAGGGTCCGCTTGAGCTCCTTCTTAATTTGGTAGAAAGCCGAAAGCTCTTTATTAATGAAATTTCACTTGCCTCCGTTACGGATGATTACCTTGCCTATGCTCGCTCTATTTCAAAAAACGACCTGACAGAATTGACTTCGTTTCTTTCTGTGGCGGCGACGCTTATTTTGATCAAATCACGTTCGCTTCTTCCGGGCTTTATCGTAACTAAAGAAGAAGAAAAAGATATTGTTGACCTTGAAACACGTCTCATGCTCTACGGTATGATTCGCGAAATTGGCGCCGAGCTTTCAGAAAAATATGGTAAGACAATAATTCATCTTCCGCCAGAGCGAGAGTTTGAAACAACAGTTTTTGCTCCAGATCCTAAACTTACAATTAATATGCTGTTTGCTTCTGCGTGGGAAGCACTCAATCGAGTGCCTAAAGTAGAGATCCTGCCAGAAGTAAAAGTGCGAAAAATTATAAACATTGATGAAATGCTTACTTCTCTTACAGAGAGAATTGCCGGCGCTATGCGTCTTTCTTTCCGCGATTGGCAAAAATCGGTAGTAGGAGAAGACAGGGAAGCTGTAAAGAGTAATATGATCGTTTCATTTCTTGCCATGCTTGAACTTGTTCGACAGGGGATGATGGACGCATTGCAGAATACTGAATTTGAGGACATTGAGCTTATTGGAATAACCTCTGAATCAAAAAATTTTGATTCAGTAACTGCACCAGAATAATAGTATGAAAACATCAGCACTTATTGAAGCACTTCTTTTCTCTCGAGCCGAACCGTGGACTCATGGCGAGCTTGTAAAGGCGCTTGGAAAAGATAGGGAAGAAATCATGGGAGCTCTCACAGAACTCGAGAATGACTTACAGAATCGCGGAATCCATCTCCTTCGTGCTGATGATACCGTGACGCTCGGCACTCATCCCGATGCGCACGTGGTGCTGGAACAGCTTTACAAGGAAGAACTTTCAAAGGGCCTCTCCAAGGCTTCTGTCGAAACACTCTCTATTATTATGTATGGAGACGAAGTGACGCGCGGGAAAATTGACTATATTCGCGGTGTGAATTCTGGATTTATTCTCCGATCACTTCTTGTGCGTGGTCTCATTGAGCGCAAGGTGTATCCACGAGATCGCAAGCGCTTTATGTATGTACCAACGGTGGCGCTCCTTGCATCGCTTGGTGCGGAAAAAGTTGAGCAATTACCAGAATACGAAAAGACACATGCCGCGCTCACAAAGGCCGCGCAAGGATCAGAATTAGCAGAATCTGTAAACGATGAAAATACTTCGGAACCCGCACTTAATTAGCCTCGTAGCCATTTTAGTTTTCCTTTCATTTGTTTCAGTTGGAAATTTCTACGAACACAAACGCCTTGAGGAAATACAAATGTGCCAAGCAGCTGACGCTGCGCTTTTAAGTGCCGCATTTCCCAATCTCGAAAATGAAATTATTGGGAAAGTATTTTATGTCTACAATTTTTCAAAAGGCAAAAAAATTGTAGGGCGAAGCGAGAACGCAGCGTATCCGCTCGCGTCCCTCACCAAGCTCATGACGATCCGTGTTGTGCTTAGAAATCAGGCGGAGCCTGAAATGTACACGGTAAAAGAGGAAGATCTCAATTCGGATAACGCCATAGGTTTTGTCGCCGGCGATACGTTTCGCGTGCGCGATCTAATCCGCGCTGCGCTTGTCGGATCATCAAATGATGCAGCTGTTATGCTCGCTCATAGTACAGGGCTTTCAGAAGATGCATTTTCACAAGTTATGAATATTGAAGCAAAAAATCAAAACCTTTCATCGCTTCGGTTTGAGAGTGCTACTGGACTTGATACAAAGGAAAATGAGCCAACGGCGATTGGTAGTGCACGTGATATTGCCGTACTTCTCTACAACAACAATCGCGACTTTCCACTGGTGTTAGCAGATAGCGCGCTTCCGCAAACAAGAATTGCTGCCACAAATGGACGAAGTATTGAGTTCGAAAGCACCAACCATGCGCTCGGAAGGTTTGATTCATTTATCGCAGGGAAGACGGGGTATACTATAAGCGCAGGAGGCAATTTGGCCGTTTTATGGAAAACAGAAGGCGGTGATACCATTGCAGGAATAGTTCTTGGCTCGACCGAAGAAGGGCGTTTTGAGGATATGGTGAGACTACACGATGGAACCAAAAAATATCTTGCATCGCTCCCGCAAATACCGACATTGTGCAAGCGCATAAACTATTATGAAAGCAATTAAAAAGCTTACAAAAAAAATTGCACCAGAATTTATAAAGGGTGTGTACCACAAGATTTGCGGAATTCATGCAGCAACTGCTCATAAATATCCGGCCCGAGAGATGGTAGTTATTGGCGTGACTGGTACAAAAGGAAAAACATCCACGGCAAACTATATCTGGTCTGTGCTTACGGCAGGTGGCTACCGAGCTGGTCTTGTTTCGAGCGCAAATTTCCGTTTTGAAGAGAGGGAGGAAGCAAACGCATACAAGATGACAATGCCGAGTCCGTACATCATTCAGAAAAAACTTCGCGAGATGGCAGATAGCGGCATCAAAGTTGTAGTTGTTGAAATGACGAGCGAGGGCATGAAGCAATTTCGACATACCGGCATTCCAGTAGACATTGCTGTTTTCACAAATCTCACTCCGGAACATCTTGGGTCACACAACAATGATTTTGATGTATACAAACGTGCAAAGAGTCCGCTTTTTAAAGCACTCACGAGTGGCAGAAAGGTTTTACACGGAAGAGATATTCCAAAAGTAATTATCGCAAATGCTGACAGCGAGCACGCCACATACTACCTCTCATTTCCTGCCGATCAAAAAATTACTTTTGGCATCAACGATGGCGAAGTGCAGGCAATTGGTGTTGCTACGGAAAATGGAGGCACAACATTTACTACGCTTGGTACTCGCTTTTCTCTCTCGATTCCGGGTGTGTTCAACGTATACAACGCACTACCGGCAATTGTCGTTGGAAATATTTTGGGGATTCCAAATGTGGAGATCAATCGTGGACTTACTGCGCTCTCGGTGATTCCCGGACGAATGGAGAAGATTGATGAAGGACAAGATTTTTCTGTATATGTTGATTACGCGCACGAACCCGCAAGTATGAACGCGCTCCTTATTACGGCGGAGAGTATGAGAGAAAAAGGAAAAAAGATAATTTTACTCACAGGCATTATTGGTGGTGGTCGTGCGTCTCGTGTTCCACTTGTAGAAGATGCAGCACGACGGGCGGATTATCTTATTATTACAAACGAGGATCCGTACGAGGATGATCCGGAAGAAATGCTTGAAACACTCCGACAGGCCGCGATACATGAGGGCAAAAATGACGGAAAAAATCTTTTTGCTATTCTCGACAGAACTACGGCCATCAAAAAAGCCTTATCCTTGGCCAAGGATGGTGATATAGTGCTTATATCCGGAAAAGGCGCTGAAGAAACAATGATGGTAAAAGGTGGCCCGATCCCATGGAATGAGCGAAAGATCGTACGACAACTTGTTAAAGAAGATGCTGAATGCCGGAGATAATTTATGGAAGGAATCACCACACTCGATTTTCATACAACAATAAGCGATGCCGTAAAAATATTTGTACCGGCGGTCGTAGCCTTTTGTATTGCCATGGGTATTACGCCACTTGTGTCACACTATTTATATAAATGGCAGCTCTGGAAAAAAGTGAGTGTGGCGAAAACAATTGATGGTAGGGAAGCATCTATCACGAAAGGATTACATGATGACGAGGGACGCAAGACTCCCCGCATGGGCGGAGTTATTGTCTGGGGTAGCGTGCTCCTTACGACGCTACTCATTGCACTTGTTGCGGTACTTTTTCCATCGGAAGATACAAGCAAGCTTTCATTTCTCTCCCGTAATCAAACATGGCTGCCACTGTTTACGCTTTTTGCCGCATCCTTTATCGGTCTTATTGATGATATTTTTGTTGTGCAAGGCGGTGGTACGTATACAGGTGGAGGACTTTCACTTCGGAAACGACTTCTTCTTGTTCTCGGCTTAGGGCTTATCGGAGCATTCTGGTTCTATTTCAGACTAGAAAACACCGGCATTCATATTCCTTTTGATGGCATGTTGAATCTCGGAATTTTATTTATTCCGTTCTTCGCTCTTACCATGCTCGCTGTTTACGCGGGCGGGATTATCGATGGTATCGACGGCCTCGCTGGCGGAGTGTTTGTAGTAATGTTCTCGGCATATTCTGTAATTGCATACTCACAAAATCAAGTCGACCTTGCCGCATTTGGTATGGTTATTGTCGGAAGCCTACTTACATTCCTTTGGTTTAACGTTCCTCCGGCTCGCTTTTTCCTTTCAGAAACAGGAACAATGGGTCTCACTACAACGCTCACCGTTTTTGCTTTCCTAACCGGACAGATTTTTGTCTTGCCAATCATTGCGCTCCCGCTTGTGCTCACTGTCCTCTCCGTCATTATCCAATTGCTCTCTAAGAAATTCCGAAACGGTAAGAAAGTCTTTTTGGTGGCCCCGCTCCATAATCATTTTATGGCAAAGGGATGGTCTCCTGCAAAAGTAACCATGCGCTATTGGATTTTTTCTGCAATGTGTGCCGTGCTTGGTATCATAATCGCACTTATTTCATAATGGTAACAGAACAAAAAAAATCAATTGATTATATTTTTCTTACCATTTGTCTGAT
>CAZRTW010000061.1:0-4971 GCA_964603145.1 uncultured Candidatus Saccharibacteria bacterium
CTTTATTTCACGCGCGGGATATGAGCTATCAAGCGTTTTGCCGGAGGGCTATGCACTTGATCTAACAGCAAAAACAGGTCGTCTCTACGGAGGCTATACAAAAGAAATGCTTCCTGAAATTCACCCGAAATTCCACGAAATATTTACTCGCGCTGGGAAAGTAGTCGAAGCGTCAATTGTCGGATTTGATCTTATTATTCCCGATCCGGCAGCCGATCCTGACACGCAAACTTGGGGCATTATTGAATGTAATTCGCTTCCCTTCATTGATCTTCACTATTTTGCTCTTGAAGGCACCCCGATAAATCTTGCAAAGAATATTTGGGATTTGTGGGAAGAAAAATTTCCACGCAAATAAGTTAAAGACCGCCCTAGAGGCGGCCTTTAACAACGCACAACCCGCCCCCAGTATGAGAAAGGGCGGGTTGTGTGCAGTATGTGTATGTATTAGTTGTGAGCACACTGCCACATCGAGCGATGTGACAATTTTTAGAACAAAAACTCCAGTATGAAGAGTTTCTATTGCAATGAACGTTTCGACGAGGATATTGCTATCCTCCTTAATTGCGTAAGAACATACCCTTAAACAATAATCTCGACCCGCACACTTATAATACGGAGCAGGTTTTTGTTTTGGTGCACTGCCTTAAACGAGATCCCTTTCTCGTAGGATTTTTAGAATATTCCCTCGAAAACCGAGCACTCGTCCATACATAAGGCCAGCTAGGACAGAAAAACTTGTAACTGTCACGTAGCCTTCAGTCACGAAATTAGCCACGATCTTGTTTCGGAAGACTTCAAAGAGCGTATACAAAATAATGACAAAAATTCCAAAGGTATCCACTTTAGCGATAACTTTAGCTGCCCCCTTGTCCCATGCCACTTTATGAGTTCGAGAAAAAAGATAGCCAATAAGAATACCGAAGATTACACCGAGAAATGGGTACAGTCCAGAAATTGAATTCGTGAAGGCGTTGTAAATAACAAACGCCAAAGAAAGGCCGGCTACGGCGAGATAAATACCGAGCCGGAGTTTGAGGTACCTATGAAGATGCGGCTGCATTTCGCCTGTGGTTTTAAGGTCTGGAATTTCAAGCATGCGGGATATTATAGCACTGGTGCGGAGCCGGCATCGTCCAGCCAAGAACATTTTTCTCGCCGTCACTCAAAAAATTTCTCAGCCCTGGAAATTCACCCACTTTTGCTAAAGCGGGTCCCGAATTCCCTTTCGAATCTCGCCGGCTCGCGCAATGGCAAACCGCCAAAGTCCTTGCAGACTTTGGCGGGCCAATTGCGGAGCCGGCGAGATTCGAACTCGCGAGGGCTGTTAAGCCCTGCCTCTTTAGCAAAGAGGTAGATTAGACCACTCTCCCACGGCTCCGTAAATTTATTTTTTCTTCATTTCCCATCGCACAATCTTATCTATGTGCTTTTGGTTATGACTTCCAATTTCATCTATATACTTTCTGACATATATCTCCTCTTCTATACGTACATCTCTGAAATTCTTGCTTATTCTTGCTTTAATTCCCATTTTTGTCAAAGTTTGCGTGAAACTCATGATTAGAGGAACTGATGCGCTTACAAATGCAATTTTAAAATAAGAATATTTTTTTCCATGGGATAAATATGAATTTGTGTAAAAACAACCATCTGTATCCACCAGTCCTCTAATACACTCGCGAGCATACACTTTATTTTCTTTAATCCAATCGGGAATATCAATCTGATGCTGAATTTTATCCCCCTTCACAAGCCCAATACTCTGACAAAAATCAACAAGTTCTTTTCTATTTACAATGATTCGTACTGCTTCAGCACTCGAGTGTTTGTATACTTTTGGTAATAGACCAAAGAGATTACTGATAACATTACAGACATACAAAATATACGACTTTTCTGTATTTGAAAGAGTAACACTCGTGGAATACGAGGTAACTCCACCATCGCCCAACATTATTCCAGTAAACTCTGCGAGAAGTTTACTTTTTTCAGGTTTATTTATTTCTATGAGAGATTGGTAGCCCTTTCCAGGGTTCTTGTACTGTCCAGTTTTGTCCCACCACTCCCTCCATTTGTTTTTTCTATGCACTACATCACCACCAATATTCCCATGTTTGAGAAAACTATTTCTTCCACCCTTTTTTGAAATATTTTTTAAATGATTATTCCATTCAATAATGGAATATGGTCGAGGAATCGGCATGTCGGTTAATTGCATAATTGTTTTTGCCGCAGTTTCTGACATGTGAAGTTTTTCGTTACCCCAACTCGTCAGCGTTCTTGTGCTAATTCCCAATTTCTTAGCAAATGAATCCCATGTAAGTTGTAATTGCTCCTTTGCAAGAGAAATATATCTTTTTTGGGTCCCTTTTTTATTGAATACTATTCTATTTTGTATAAACGACTCAACCACCTTTCCATAGTACCATAGAAACAAAAAATATTATATAGTCTTCTAACGGAGAGGTGTCTGAGCGGTCTAAAGAAACAGTTTACTAAACTGTCGACCCTTTATTGGGTCCGAGGGTTCGAATCCCTCCCTCTCCGCATGACTGAAGCTGACTTTCAGAAATTAATTGATCCGACAAAATACCAAGTCTTTCTTTTTACTTGCCCAGCTCATATCCCCCTCAATGCATTCGTTCACCCATGGTTCGTAGTAAACCAAAAAGGAACCATTTCAAGATGGGAGATTCGTTATAAAAAAAACAAGATGACGGGTGACCACCTGTACAAAAATGATCTTCCTATATTTCAAGGAATTGAAATATTTTCATTTTCAAAAAAATTTCACTGGGGAGCAACCTTGGTAGGATCAATCGTAAGTGACGAAAACGGAACTGCGAAAAAAATTGCCGATTTCATTACACGTTCGAGAGAAGTGTACCCATACTGTGAGAGATATTTCTTGTTTGGGCCAAATAGCGATACATATGCCGAATGGATACTGCGGAACTTCCCAGAGTGGAAAATTGCTTTGCCACGAAACACTATCGGCAAAAATTATGGGGCAAACACCAAACTTACGCATGGCGTAATTCATGGCCGGTTTCAACCACCACATAATGGACACATTCGGATTATGATCGATGCCTTAAAACGTGTTACCCATCTCACTATCGGTATCTGCACGCCAACAATCTGCACAAAAGAGGAAGCAGAAAAAACTGGCTATCCGTGTACTGCTGAACTAAATCCATTCACATTTGAAGAGCGTGAGGAAATGATTACTACCGCTCTTTTAGAAGTTGGACTTCTAAAAGAGCGATTTACCTGTGTTCCCTTCCCGAGTGATTATAAAAACATTGAGACACTTGTACCGAAGGAATCAGTATTTTTCATGAGTGTTACTGGAGAAGGAGACAAAAAGAAAATTTCCTATCTAGAATCGCTTGGTTACAAGACGGAAACTATTTATGAGAATGAAGAAGGCGCTTCGCGTGAGCGAAGCGGGCTTATCCGTGCCGGAGCCGAAAACGGCAATACTGACTGGGAACACATGGTGCCGGAGAGCATCAAAAAATACCTAAAAAATCACGATCTTTTCAAAAAGCTGCCCAAATAGAATTGTGTTAGAATAACCCTATGAATCCAGTCAACGACATGCTCGCCAAGGAAAATGAAAAACTGAGGCAAGAGAACGCTACCAAGAGTGACCTTATCTCTATTTCTGCTCACCAACTCCGCACATCCCTCTCTGCAATGAAATGGATCCTCAAAATGTTTATCGACGGCGACTTCGGTGAACTTACTGCGGAACAAATGAACTTTATGAAGAAAGCATTCGAGTCTGACGATCGCATGATCCGACTCGTGAACGAAATGCTCTCCATCAACCATGCAGAAGATTCGCTCGAAACGATGCACCTAGAAGAAACCGATATCGTAAAACTTCTCGATGAAGTGGTATTCGATTTTACCGGCGAGTCATACAAAAAAGGTATCCAGCTTATTTTCCTCAAACCTGATCACCCCCTCAAAACTATTGTTGTCGATCCAGAAAAAATCCGCGTGGTTATTCAGAACCTTGTTGAAAATGCGGTGAAGTACACGGAAAAAGATGGTCGTGTGTTCATACACGTTGTTGAAAAAGAAAATGGCGTTGAAATTTCTGTCCGTGACACCGGTATCGGCATAGATGTTGCCGACCAACCAAGTATTTTTGGAAAATTCTTCCGTGCTCCGAACGCAAAAAAACTGGATGTTGTGGGATCTGGACTCGGTCTTTATACAACCCAGCGTATTGTTGAAAATCACAAGGGTAAAATTTGGTTCGAAAGTGTAATCGGCCAAGGAACCACTTTCTTTGTGACGCTTCCAAATACTCTTTCCGCTCTGAAAAAATAGTCCATTATTAGTCCCTTTCGGCTATTTGCCTATAGGAAAAACCCATAGTACAATTCCCCGTATGAGTAAAAAAATCCTGATTGTTGAAGATGACAGTTTCCTGCAAGGTATTGCGTCTACCAAGCTTGAAAAAGAAGGCTTTACTGTAAGTGGCGCCAACAATAGCGATGAGGCAACTAAAATTCTTGCAGCTGACACCCCTGACTTGGTGCTTCTCGATCTCGTCCTTCCCGGGACTGACGGCTTCGGAATCTTAAAAATGATTCGTGAAGCTGAAAAGACTATGACTACTCCAGTTATCGTGTTCTCAAACCTATCTGAAGATAAGGACATTAAACATGCAAAGGACCTTGGCGCGACTGACTACATGGTCAAATCAAACTTCACCCTCGATGAACTCGCAGATCGGATCAAAGAAATCTTGAAGTAGTCTCCATAAATGCCCCGCCTCCGGCGGGGCATTTTCCTATATAATGCTATCCATGCAGCTCACCGATGAACTCATAAAACATTTCCGCACTACACCCGAACAAAAAAAGGCTCTTGCTCGTCTTGGGCTTATAACCATTCGAGATATTCTCTATTACTTCCCAACTCGCTACACAAATATATCCGAGCTTA
>CAZRTW010000062.1:0-1281 GCA_964603145.1 uncultured Candidatus Saccharibacteria bacterium
ATGCAATCAAAGCTTGTATTTCTCGCAAAGTCACGCCGCACGTTCTGCGCCATAGCTTTGCAACAGACCTTCTCGAAAATGGCGCCGACATCCGCAGCGTCCAAGTCATGCTCGGTCACGCAAATATTCAGACGACGCAGATATACACCCATGTTACTGATAAGCAGCTAAAAGAAATTCACAAAAAATTTCACGGGAAGAAATAAGAACCACCCCTCAGTCCCCTCCTGTGTACAGGCGGGGAAGTAAATACAAGAAAGCATTTTCCCCTCCTTTACCAAGGAGGGGCGAAGGGGTGGTTCCTTGAAATTTTCTTTTGCCTTTAAACTTTTTACCTTATACTTATATATAGTGTCGTACGATAATCACCATAATTATTTTGCTCGCGCATATAAAACAGGAACCGATCACTGGTCGGGTATTCCGTTTAATCGAAAAGCAGAAGAACTTGTGCTCTATATTCCAAAAGGATCGATGGTCCTAGACCTTGGCACTGGCCGCGGCCGCTTACTCTTTAGCATGGCCGAGCTCGGTTTTAAAACGATCGGTCTTGAATATCACGAGGGCATGGTGAAAAAAGTGAACAGTGATATCAAAGAGCGCGGGCTCGAAAACACACTCCGCGCAATCAAAGGCGATGCTCTTGATATTCCCCTCTCTGATCAAGGTTTTGATGCACTTGTTGATATAGGTCTTCTCCAACACTTGAGTCCAAAGCATTACGAACAGTATGTAAAAGAAACTACACGTGTATTAAAGCAAGGAGGATTTTTCTATTTGATCGCACTCTCCATGAAAACGCCAAATCATCTTGCGTGGCAGCCAAGCCGGACAGGCATTGCTGACTACGATATGGAAGGAGTGAATTATCACTTTTTCACGGATGATGAAATCCGTAGCCTTTTCCAGAAAGATTTTGAAATAAAACAATTTGATTATGATATGCCGTATGGCCCAATGGGCACGATCTACTCCGTTGTGCTTATGAAGAAAAAATAAAAATAGGTTGCTCGATGTTTTGAGCAACCTATTTTTTAGATCCTGTGAAATTCGCCTATTTAAAGCTATTACCAGGGCTGTCCGTTTTATTAGGACCAGCATTCTTTTTAGCTACACTGTTACCTGCAGCTGCTCTCTTTGTGGCGCTGTTTATGGCGCCTTTTCTTTGTACTGCCAGTTCGTTACCGGCGTCTGCTTGCAAAAACAATTTCATAAAATGAAATTTTGAGCGTTAAAACTCTTAGCCCTGAAAAGGACCAGAAAATTACAAACTTGTTTGAA
>CAZRTW010000062.1:1291-4702 GCA_964603145.1 uncultured Candidatus Saccharibacteria bacterium
GAACGGCATTCTTTTAATTTGCGTATTTGCATAATCTCACTCAATTTAGGAGCTTAGCCAAAATGGTACGCTTCTGTTTTTTTGTCAATCGTTCACTAGACTGTTATAGTTTTGGTATGAAAATAATCTCCTGGAACACTAATGGCCTCCGCGCCACTCTTCGTGATGACATGTTTTTCCCCCTTTTTAAAAAGGAAAAGCCAGACATCCTCTGCCTCCAAGAAACCAAGTGCGATCCTTCTCAACTCCCTGCTGAAGCAGTAAATATACCTGGGTACCATTCATATTTCGCAGTCTCTACATATAAAAAGGGTTACAGTGGTGTGGCGGTCTACACAAAGGAAGAACCAAAAAAAGTTGAATACGGTCTCGGTATTCCTCGCTTCGACGAACAAGGCCGCACGCTTGTTCTCTATTTCAAAGATTTTGTTTTTATAAACTGCTACTTCCCTAACGGTGGCGGTGCTCCGGAGAAATTGCAGTATAAACTCGATTTCTATGATGCCTTTCTCAAATTTACCGAAAAGCTCGCAAAAAAAATGCCGGTCTTGGTAACTGGCGATGTGAATGTGGCGCATGAAGAAATAGATCTTGCCCGACCAAAAGAAAATAAAACACACGTTGGTTTCTTGCCGGTTGAGCGTGCATGGCTCGATGAATTTCTTGCAACCGGCTTTACTGATGTCTTTCGACATTTCTATCCAACCAAAACTGAAGCGTATACATATTGGGATCAGTTCACGCATGCGCGCGAACGAAACGTCGGTTGGCGTATCGATTACTTCCTCGCCTCTTCTAAAATGATGCCTCGCGTAAAGAGCACGAAAATTCATGATGATTGGTACGGTTCTGACCATTGTCCCATTTCAATTGAAATAAAATAAATGTGTTGACGGTAGTTACTTTGAGGAGTATTCTTTCAGCAAATTTTAAAAGGGCACAATATGGACGAACTTAAGATTACTAAGATTACGACGTCGACGGATATTACGAATCTCGACGCCTTTGTACGTAAGAGTATTATGGAAAACAGTTCAACGGAAAATATTAAAAAAATGTTCGATCATGTGACGAACCATTATCCACATGCCGGCAGTGATTGTCTTCCATTTCTCAAACAGCTTGCCTCGTCCCTATCAAAAGAACTGAAATAACCAAATTACAGAAATGTACCGCGCAATTCCAAGGAATGGCGCGGTGCTTTTTATGTATCCCACAATTTTTTAAATACCTCGCGCATGTTATGTGCGAGAACAGCGTCATGTAGTTCAACGAGATAAAACGGGCGTTCGCTTGTCTGAATCATGGTGATGTAATCCCCTGTAATCCAAAGTGTGCCGGTGAAGTCGCTATTGCCATCCCAGAATTTGATCTGCCTCCTAGAAATTTTTTGGTCCACCATGTGCTTTTCAATAGTTGAGTCATTTGAAAAAAGTTTCAAATCAATTTGCTTGGGCGCATGTTTCCAATACCAGACTATCCATTTTTCAAAATGTTCCACAAAGCGGTGATCCTGAAAGCCCCACCACGTCAGCTCGTTTGTGGCGATAACGCTTTCATTCCACTTTGGTACCGCTTCATACATGTACGATTCAAGTTCGTCTTCCTCTATATAGCGGACTTTTGGAATGGAAAATGTTTTGGAACCAGGGAGCGTTCTAAGAACATCCTTGAGCGCACCAAGGGTCTCTTCTTTGCGCGCGAACGCTTCGCGTTCGCGCGCAATCACCCGATCAATCTCTCCCCCCTCGCGCGGCATCCAGTAGGCAACTTTTTCTCCGATGCTCTCTTTAATCAGTCCTTTCTTTTTGAGTTCGCCACATACGCTATATACAGTAGTACGGTTGATCTTAGTAAGTCGTGATACTCGAGCAGTCGAAATCTTCCCTGCTTCGGCGATCGTTCTATAGACAGTTTGTTCCTTATCATTAAGGTCTAGTTTTTTGAGTAATTCTTCCAACATATGACATAAGTATTGAATTTTGTCGAAAAATAGTCAACACTTTTGTTGGAGATATACAAAATAGTCTTATTTTTATAAGTCTAATTATTTACATAAATTTTGACATAAATCATAATTATTCAGTATAATGTGAAGATTATGGAGCAAACAAAAACCTGCCAAAACTGTACAAAGGAATTCCTGATAGATGAAGAAGATCAGAATTTCTATAAAAAGATGCAGACTCCCCCGCCGACATTTTGTCCGCCATGCCGCGCCCAGCGTCGTCTTTCTTTCCGCAACGAACGCGGCTTGTATAAACGCACATGCGATTTTTCCGGTAAAGAAATTTTTTCCATGTATGCACCGGATTCACCGGTGAAAGTATATGAGCGAGATGTCTGGCTCTCTGATGCGTGGGATCCGATGGACTATGGCCGTGACATAGATTGGTCTCGCCCGTTCCTTACACAGCTTCAGGAGCTCATGCTTGAAGTGCCATTTAAATCCAACAATGTTATTCGTGGTACAAAGAGTGACTATTCCAACAATGCCACTGATCCGAAAAACTGTTATCTTGTTTTCAATACAACAAATCCAGAAGACTCAATGTACTGTAACGGCGTGAACTATGTCCGCGATTGTGTCGATGTCTCGCATGTTTCAAAATCTGAAACGTGTCACCAGTCATTCTGGCTTCAGAATTGTTATCGAACACACTATTCTTCCCAGTGTGCAGATTCTTCCGACCTCTGGTTTTCCCGCGACTGCGTAGGCTGTCTTAATTGTTTTGGCTGCGTAAATCTCAAAAAGAAAAATTATTGCTTCTTTAATGAACAGCTCACGAAAGAAGAATATGAAAAGCGTGTTGCAGAATACAAATTGGAAACTCGTGAGGGGCAAGAGAGAGCTATCAAAGACACCCGTGCATTCTGGGCGAAATTCCCTCTCAAGGAACATCAGGGGTTGAAAAATACAAACTGTTCCGGCTCATATGTAACAAACTCAAAAAATGTCCGCGATTCTTTTCTTGTCCGTGAATGTGAAAACATTCGGTACTCGCAATATCTTCAGGAAACTCCTGGTGCAAATGACTGTTACGACTACACAAGTTGGGGTGATACCGGAGAGCTTCTTTATGAGGCTGTCTCCTGCGGCACCGGTGTTCAGAACTGTAAGTTTGCATGGATCAATCAGGAAAACACACACGACACCGAATACTGTATGACGTGCACACAAGGATGTGAATATATCTTTGGTTGTATCGGACTTCGCAAAAAGCAATATTGCATTTTGAATAAGCAATACACGAAGGAAGAATACGAGGCTCTTTTGCCGAAGCTAAAAAAGCATATGGAAGATATGCCGTTTATCGACAAAGTCGGCCGTGTATATAAATACGGAGAATTTTTCCCGATGGAGTTTTCCCCATGGGCCTACAACGAAACATTAGTGCAGGAATATTTCCC
>CAZRTW010000063.1:0-4567 GCA_964603145.1 uncultured Candidatus Saccharibacteria bacterium
ATGCCTCCCAAAACCGCCATACAGGTAATAAAGCCAGTAAAGAAAAACAGAGCGAATTTTTTAAACGTAAAACCAGCGAAAAGATCGTTCCAAGTGCAGTGTCCGTTGTCTGTAAACTTGGTAACAATCACAACACTCCAATAACTAAAAAGTGTTGTGAGGATGGCGCTCCCCAACACACTTGGTTCATCAAGAAGTACTAAAAACGTACCCATAAGCACGCCAAATATGAGAGTAACCTGTTTCCATTTTGGCTTAAGGATCTTATAGGCTTCTTTGAGTGCGCCTCCCGATGTAAAGACAGTTTCTTTCATATTATTGCTTCTCTCCAATAAGTGCGCGAATTCTACTCTCTACCGGTGGATGCGTCATAAATAATTTTGAGAGCCATGGTGTCTTTTTCCCGCCAGTTGGGTCCGCAATATAGAGGTGTGCGATTGTGCCTGCTTGGTGTTGCATAGGCTTTGCGTACTGGCTGATTTTTCGGAGCGCATTTGCCAATCCTTCAGGGTAACGAGTGAGAAGTGCGCCAGATGCATCAGCAAGGTACTCGCGTTTGCGAGAGATCGCGAGCTGCATGAGCATGCCGATGAATGGAGCCAAAATAGCAAAAATGATCCCGATAACCATCAGGGCATTTCCTGCGTTCCCCTCTCGATCATTTGATCGTCCACCCCAAAGAAGTGATCGAAGGAAGAAATCCGAAATAATAGAAATAAATCCAATGAGCACAACGACAACAGTCGAGACGAGCATATCGCGATTTCCAATATGTGAGAGTTCGTGCGCAATCACGCCTTCGAGTTCAGTTTTGTCCAAAATTTTTAGAAGACCTGTTGTTGCACACACAACTGCATGATCTTTATCACGGCCTGTCGCAAATGCGTTCGGAGCGGGATCATCAACAACATAAAGTTTCGGCATTGGAAGTCCCGCAGTGATCGAAAGATTCTCTACTGTTGTGTAGAGATCAAAAAATTCTTCACGAGAAGCTGGGCGAGCTCCGGCAAGTTTGAGTACGATTTTGTCAGAATACCAGTATGAGGCGATCTGGAGCACGATGGCAAAAAGAGCAAAACCAACAAGGATACTCGGGTTCTGAAAGTAATAGCTAAAAAACCAGCCAAGCGCGATAACTACGACAAAAACACCTGACATGAGGAGCCAAGTCTTTGTGACGTTTTTTGATTTTTCGTGATAGAGAGATGCCATGAAGGAATCTTACTGAAATACGACAGGAATATCAATATATTTGTCGTTTGCAGGATCCCCAGAAGGATTGTCATTCATGAGGCGAACGAAGCCATTGCCGGCTGGAATGCCAGTAAAATCAAGGTTTGTAGTGAACGAGATTGGACCGGATGTCATCCAATCAGTCGTTGCAGTTCCATAGCTTTGTTTAAGAGCAACTTTATTTGCATCGAGAATATTGACGCGAATGTTTGCTTCAAAGAAATATGCGCCGGTCAGCGTACCAGTTGCTGTCATAGTGCCAGAAACCTGCTGGCCGGGTGCAATTGAAAACGAGACTAAATTAGCTGTGTCCCCTGTTATAAGCGGTGCGGGTTTTGGTGGAGGTGTAATAACGCCTGTGCCATCATCAGTTATAGGAGCGCGGTTCACAATTGCATACACCAAAAATGCCGCAACGATAGCAATTATCGCGAGCGCAACATAAATACCATTTCCTTTTTTATTTTGTTCCATAGTTGGTTTAACGTAAAATCCTATTCCCTTGTGACACTAGTAATTTTTAATTTCTTCAATATTCGCACGGATATCTTCTGGTGCACTTACTTTAACGTAGAGCACAAAGAAACCCGCAAGGAGAATGATAGCGAGCGCAATTCCTAATTTGAGTTTTGCGTTAGGCCGGTGCATAGGTAGTAAGAATTAATACGTCACTACATCAAACTTTTGAGTTTTTTCGTTGAACGTGTACGTAGAGGTCACTCCTCCTTGGCTCGTCAGCGTTATAACATTGTCTCTCACTCGCCAGTCTTGATAACTCTCGCTGCCGAGCTTGTATGTCTCACCAGTCTTTTGATCAAGTGCATAGAGCGTGAAGCATCCTGACCCACAACCAGGCGCAACGAGACGGAAGTGGCCTGCGTAGTTTGCCGGCTCGGTATATTCTTTCGTAAAGAGCGTTGTATATACTCCAACATTCGGGTTCTTCAAATTAAGTCCTGCACTTTGACTGGTGGAAGTTCCAGTTGAAGAGACACTCTCTGAAGAGTTTTGAGTTGAATTTTGAGTAGGCTGATAATCAGTATCACTTGCACTATTTTTCGTCTGTGTGTAATTCTGATCAGAATCAACCAGTTTATTATCTTGTTTATTTACCATCCACCAGAGACCAAAGCCCACGAGAATAATAAGCACAACAAGCAATATCGTATTCACTTTTGAATTTTGCATCGTTTGTTTAAAAATTAATTTTTAAAATTTTACTTCTACTGGCTGTGATTCAACGCCGTTGTCCGGGATATCGAAGAACATCATTTTTGCAAAGCCAAACATACTCGCAAGCATGTTTGTTGGGAAGCTTTCGATTTTTGTGTTGAGGTCGCGAACCTGTCCGTTGTAGAAGCGACGAGCTGCCTGAATTTTGTTTTCAGTGTCAGAGAGTTCCGCTTGAAGCTGGAGGAAGTTTGTGTTCGCTTTTAGATCTGGATAAGCTTCTGCAATACCAAAGAGACCAGTGATTGCTTGACCGAGGACAGCTTCAGTTTTTCCATGCTCCCCTGCAGTCTTCGCGCCCATAGCTGCTGCACGAGCCTGCGTTACTTTTTCGAATGCAGTTGATTCATGCGTTGCATAGCCTTTGACAGAATTGACGAGGTTCGGGATAAGATCGTAGCGACGCTTGAGCTGTACTTCAATATCCGCCCAGGCTTCCTGTGTTCGGTTACGAAGCGATACAAGGCCGTTGTACATGCCCACAAGCGCAAGCAAGACGACGGCAACAACGACGAGAATAATGATAAGTGTAGTACTCATAATGATTGTTTTAATTGATTAAATAACGGCAGGATCGATAATCGGCCGTAACGTAATTGTATCATATTCACCCTCCTTTTTAGAGGAGCGTACACCCTGATCTCCCAGCAATAGTTTCAAGAGATTGGCCTCCTTGGAGACGCGAACCATCAGCAAATTCCCATGTCGGGTATCCTGTAATTTGCCGATCTTTACAGATATCTGTCTGTCCACGCCCATCTGGTGTTGAGCATTCAATGTACATGTTCATCTTCACGAGCTCTTCACGTGCAAGTTTTAATTTTGCTATTTCAGCCTCGCAATGCGGGCACCAAAACGTGCCATACATTCTTGTTCCACGACTTGCCAAACAACTCGCAAAGAGCACTTCTTTGTCAGATCCTGAATATACCTTCTGGCCAGACATTTGTTTTGCAAGATCTGCTTTTTCTCTTGCTGCACCAAGGCTTGCGCCCAAAATATCATCAACAGGGAGGAAGCTGTCTGGTTTTTTTACCGAAACAGGTTCTTTCGTATCTTCAAATGTCATCGAAAACACGGCATCCCCTGATGAATCATCGGTAGCAGAATCAACGTGGAGTTTCATTGAAAATCCGCGAAGCCTACCATCAGAAACTCCCACTTGTGCTGAAAGCTCGCTAAATGTTGCCTCCTCCATAAGTTCAGCGAATTCTTCACGGAAGTTGCTGGTATCAATTTCCGTTCCTGTTGCCTCTTCCATATCTTCCTTATTGCGAAGATGAAGTTCTGTAACAAAATCCGTGAGTTTTGTTTTATCTATAGAGAAAGTAATCGTGCGGACCTTGGTCTCTCCTACCATTCCCCCGCCGCTATAGACTGCGTTTGTGATGAATGGATATTTCTTATAGACTTCGGCGGTTTCTTCAGCCTGTTCTTTTTCTCGTGACTCCTTTCCTTCACCGAACAATCTCTCCATTACCTTCACCGCTTCTTCATCTCCAAATTTTTCGGCAAGATGTATCGGATCAATCGAGAACCAGAGATTTGTAATAAGCTGCATTTCTTTTGGCATGTCAGGAAATTCTGGAAATTCAGACACTTTTACATAGAACACACCGTCAATAATGCGAAGTCCCATTTTAAAACTAACGTCCATATCTGAAGTTGGCTGTGCATCGACATCAATCAAGAGGTCGGTTTGAAGATCCTTCATACTGTGGGCATTATTGCTTACTCCTTCACCATGAAGATTAAAGCTGAGTACACTACTATCCGGATCGTCAGCAATAATTGAGAGGTCAAACATCGTTTCCATGTCACGAGGCTCCGGAACCATACTAAAGGCCTTAATGAGAGCAGAGTGTGGATCCTCTTTATGAGTGGCAGAGAAATAAATAATACCGCCAAGAGCGGCTGCGAGAACCAATGCTATTAGGAGACGGTGAGTGTTTTGCATACTGTAGCAACGTTAGATTAATATACCGAAAGTATAGAACGAAAAGTCCCGCGGCGCCATGCGCCGCGGGACCCTTCCTTTTACACCTTTATTTTTTAGAAATTACATTCCCCCACCCATCATAGCTCCCATAAGCGGAGCAAGAAG
>CAZRTW010000064.1:0-3040 GCA_964603145.1 uncultured Candidatus Saccharibacteria bacterium
TCTCCATCATCATGCTCGGTGTTGGTCCGTACATTACGGCTTCCATCATCATGCAGCTCCTCACTATGATGATTCCTCGCCTCAAGGCGATGAATCAAGAAGAAGGGGAGGCAGGCCGTAAGAAATTCGCACAGTACTCTCGTATTATCGCAGTACCACTCGCAGCTCTTCAGGGATTCGGACTCATCCTTCTCCTTGAAAAGCAGGGAATTTTTCCAGCGCTTACAACAGGACAGTTCACACTTGGTCTTGTTGTAGCAGTCGCAGGTTCAATGCTCCTTATGTGGATTGGTGAAGTGATGACTGAGTACGGCATCAGTAACGGTGTCTCGGTGCTCATCTTCGCAGGTATCGTGGCGGCAATTCCGACACAGATCGGACAGACGCTCTTTACCTTCGATGTCTCACAGCTCCCGATGTACATCGCTCTTATTGTCCTTAGTCTTCTCCTTATCCTCGGCGTGGTTATCATTACCGAAGCAGAGCGACCGATTCCGGTCACTTACGCGCGTCAGGTACGTGGAAACACAACAACAGGCGGTGTCTCAACGTATGTTCCGCTTCGTGTGAACCAGGCAGGTGTGATCCCGATCATCTTCGCTCTCTCTATCCTCCTCATTCCTCAGCTTCTTGGAAGCGTCCTCACAGGAGTAGCACAGAGTCCGACGATTCTCTCGATTGCGGCAAAGCTTACGGCTTTCTCACAATCAACATGGCCGTACGCGATTGTGTACTTCATCTTGGTGTTCATCTTCACATACTTCTACACAGCAGTTACGTTTGATCCACACCAGATGTCAGAGAACCTTCAGAAGGGTGGCGCGTTTATTCCGGGCATTCGTCCAGGACAGGCAACCGAAGAGTATATTGCGAAAGTTACATCTCGCATTACATTTGTCGGAGCGCTCTTCTTGGGAATCATTGCAATCTTGCCGCTTATCGTTCGTGGAATTACAGGTATTACCTCAATTGCACTCGGCGGTACAGCACTTCTCATCGTTGTTTCTGTGATTCTCGACCTCATCAAAAAGGTTGATGCACAGATCGGAATGCATGAATACTAGAACTAGGCTCTAGGAAATTAGGCTTTAGGCACTAGCAAAATACAAAATCAAAAAGCAGGGCTGCCTTTCGGCAGCCCTGCTTTTGTGTTAGGATACCCAAAGTATGGAACCTAAAACTTATGTATTTTTCGGTATAGTGGGCGCTGGAAAGGGCACTCAGATTGAACTTCTTAAGAAGGTTCTCTCCGGAAAAGACTCTCGTAAAATTGTCTATGCGTATCCAGGTAATGAATACCGTGCTCTTACATCGGGCGATAGTTACACAGGGAGCATCGTAAAAGGGAAACTCGAGCGCGGGGAACTCCAGCCAGATTTTCTCACCATTTCAGTTTTTACATCAATCCTCGTCAAAGAGCTTGATGCCGACTGTCATCTTATTGCCGACGGCTACCCGCGCACTATTGCTCAGGAAGAAGCGTTCATTTCTGCAATGGAATTCTACAAGCGTGGACAGGTAGAAATTATTTATATTGAAGTCACTAAAGAAGAAGTAACAAAGCGCATGAAACTTCGCGGCCGCTCTGATGATACTGATGAAGGAATCGCGCGACGTTTTCAGGAATACGAAAATCATGTCATTCCTGCCATGAAGCGTCTTGAAGAGAGAAAGGGTTGCACGCTACACACGATTGATGGCGCGCAATCTATTGAAGATGTGCATAGAGATATAATGAAGGCGCTCGGGCTCTAAACTTATTATGGAAAACAAAAACTGGACAGTCATTTCTCTCGGTGGGTCACTCTTGTACCCAAATGTTCAGGATGTGGAATACATCAATTCTTTTGTTGCGCTCATTAAAAGCAAACTCGACACAAGCAATTTCGCTATCATTACCGGCGGAGGAGCGCTTGCTCGAAAAATGCAGGAAGAACTCAAGATAAAAAATCCTTCTGCAACAGCGGACGATCTCGACTGGGTTGGTATTGAAGCCACGCGCGCTAACGCGCGCGTCGTACTCGCCGCATTTGGCGATGTGGCTGAATCAGAAATTTTTATGGACCCGCACACACCAAACCTCTCGGGGAAAAGCGTATTGGTAGGTGGTGGCTTTATACCAGGCCACTCATCTGACGGCTCTTCTGTAGTACTTGCACAAACACTTGATGCAAGTAAACTCATCAATCTTTCAAATATTGATTATGTTTATACTGAAGACCCTCGTAAAAACCCAAATGCAACAAAGATTGAAAAATCTTCATGGGCAGACTTCCGAAAGCTTCTTCCAGAATCCTGGAACCCAGGTATCAACGCCCCATTTGATCCTGTTGCAGCTAAAATGGCACAAGAACTTAGTCTTGAAGTTGCAGTCATGAACGGAAAGAATCTGGAAAATCTTTCAGACTATCTCGACGGAAAAGAATTTAAGGGAACAGTAATTTCATAATGGCTATAATTATTAAAACTCCGGACGAAATAGAGAAACTCCGCGTTGGAGGTAAGCGACTCGCTAAAATTTTGAGCGAGGTTTCGGCGCTGGTTGAACCAGGTATGTCTGCCGTTGAGCTTGATATCATTGCACAGGAGAAAATTAAGGAACTCGGCGACGAGCCGGCATTTCTTGGGTATAAGCCTGCAGGACACCGTATTGCATATCCCGCTGCGCTCTGTGTTTCTATAAACTCTGAAGTGGTGCACGGCATTCCAAAGGCTATGACTATTCTTAAGGAGGGTGATATTGTGTCGCTCGACTTGGGGCTCAAGCACGAAGGTCTTTTTACTGACCATGCAGTCACCGTAGCCGTTGGTGCAATTTCAAAAGATAAAGAAAAACTTCTCCGTGACACTCGTGAGGCGCTCTACACTGGCATTGAAGCAATCGTGCCAGGTGCTCGCACTGGCGATATCGGCTCTGCTGTTGAAGCCTTTGCAAAAAAGGCAGGGAAGTATGGAATTGTCCGCACGCTTGCCGGCCACGGTGTTGGCCGTGCAATTCACGAGGATCCATTTATCCCAAACTATGGAAAAGCAAAGACAG
>CAZRTW010000064.1:3140-4293 GCA_964603145.1 uncultured Candidatus Saccharibacteria bacterium
GGCCGTGCAATTCACGAGGATCCATTTATCCCAAACTATGGAAAAGCAAAGACAGGAGAAAAACTCGTTCCGGGCATGGTTGTTGCTATTGAACCAATGCTCACTCTTGGCACTGATGATGTCGACGAAGCATCTGACGGCTACACAATGAAAACGACCGATGGATCGGCCGCAGCGCATTTTGAGCATACAGTCTTAATTACTGAAACAGGGTACGAAATTCTTACTGAGTTATAAGCTCTGTGATCTCTTTTTCAGTGTGTTTGATAGGCTCGGCGAATACTTCGGCGGGCGTTTTCTTTTCTATGTAGACAAAGGCCGTTGTGTCTTTCCCTCGGATTTCCTCTTTTAGGCTAATTTCCATTTCTTGGCCTGTCTTTCGGTCAATAAGTGCGACTGCTTCGAGGATGGTCATCGCTCGTTTGGTCTTATTCTTAAGGCGAGCTTCTTCAGCAAGTTCGAATAAATGCTGGAGAGCTATGGCAACGGGGATATCTTTTAACGCCTCGGCAATTTTATGAGGTTGTCCCGCATCAAGGTGAATGTGGGTACGGTGTTTTGCATTTTTGAGCTCGAGTTCGTCCCACTTTTTATCATCCATTTTTTTAGGCATCCGATCTATTTTCGTATGAATGCATAGGTAAGTCAATCAGTGTTATACTATATACACTGTATGGAGAGCTTTGAGGCTAGAGCGATACCCCAATTCAAATCTGCCGAAGAAGAGGTAGCTTTTTTGCGCGCCCACATCGCACAGCAAGAAAAAGTTTCAACCGAAAACGGTCTTGCAAAGAGTAAGGAAGAAATTGCTAAAGAGACTATCAATGCGTACAAGTCGATGCCGACTGAAAAAGTTGTGCATCCCGAGCAACAAATACCGCAAGCAGATCACGAGCAGCTCGTACTCAAACTTAAACCAGAAAAACACGACGCGATTATGGAGGAGCTTTTCGGAGTGCTTCTTGATAAAGGTGTAAAAAATGCCCTGAACTTAGTTGAGAGTATGGGCAATCCGCATGTGGATGATGACTTCCATCGTTTTCTCGTGCAGTATCTCCAGTCCACAGGAAAACTTCCGGGGCTTAAGGAACAGACGCCACTCTTTCGCGCGCTCGACTGTACGCTCTTTGAAATTATGCTTCCGGAGGTGGAC
>CAZRTW010000065.1:0-4274 GCA_964603145.1 uncultured Candidatus Saccharibacteria bacterium
AAGCGATGGGGGAATGTGATCAATCCTGATGACATCGTAAAAACATATGGTGCTGATACACTCCGCCTGTATGAAATGTTTATCGGACCGTTTGATTCTGCGCTTCCTTGGCAGACCAATAGCATCGTCGGTCCGCGACGATTTATTGAGCGTGTATGCCGACTGGGGGGAAAGATCAGAGAACAAAAAACAAAGAACACGGATGCGAATGCAGAACGTTCGCTCCATCAAACAATAAAAAAAGTTGGTGAAGATATTCACGGATTTAATTTCAACACCGCTGTTTCCGCACTCATGATCTGTCTTAACGAAATGGAAAAGGCAAACGAAGTTTCAGTTTCTGATTTCAAAAAATTTATTCAGCTTCTCGCGCCGTTTGCGCCGTACGTAGCAGAAGAACTCTGGCATGAACTCGGCGAGAAAAAATCTGTACACCTTTCAGGTTGGCCGGAATTTGAGGAATCAAAACTTGTCTCTGACACTGTCACTGTTGTCGTGCAGGTAAATGGCAAAGTTCGCGCCGAACTTCAAACAAGTCGTACTGCCACTCAAGCTGAGGTTTTGGCGCTGGCGAATAAGGAGGAACGTGTAATTACTCACTTAGCTGGAGCTACACCAAAACGTGTCATTTACGTTCCAGGCAGACTTATCAATTTTGTTATATAATGTGCGTAGTTTCGAAGGCCTTTAGTAGCATATCTGCCTAATAATCAATGAAGAACTATCAAACATGTGACCGTGTAAGCGTTGTAGCCCTTTCAGTCGGCGTATTTCTTGGACTCATGGCGTTTCTTCCGGGGGGACTTATTCCTTCGCCTGTTCTCAAAGGCTACCTTGTGCTCACTTGTATGTTTGTTGCCTTCGTTGCATGGCTCATTGGCCGTCTCATGGAAGGAGCTTTCCACATTCCGTGGACTGCGATCCTCGGTAGCGCCGGTTTTGTGATCTTCACAATGTTCCTCTCTGCGCTTTTTTCACATACGCCATACCTCTCTTTTCTTGGCGAAGGATTTGAAGCGGGGACATTTGCTGTGTTTGGTTCCATGCTTCTTGGACTCTTTCTCTCGAGCGTACTCTTTACGAGCTCTGAACGCATATCAAAATTTTTCAAAATTTTCTTTGGGCTCTATATCGTGCTCGGTCTCTTTCAAATAGCACATATTATTTTTCCAGAAGCCACAGCACTTGGCGTCTTCCACAGCCGCGTTGATTCTCCTCTCGGATCATGGAGTGACTTTGCGTTCATCTCCGGTGCAGTGCTTGTGGGCTCTATGCTTATGCTCCAGCTCACAAAACAGGAAAAGCGCAGTAAAATTTTGCTCAGTGCGGCTCTTGTCATGGGACTCTTCTTTGTTGTTCTCGCGAACATTATTACTGTGTGGATTTTGATTGGACTCTCATCGATCATCGTACTTGTCTACACACTTATCGTGCATCGTACATCTGAAAAACGGCATTTCCCATTTCTTGCATTTTTCCTCTCACTCCTTGGTCTTCTTTTTGTGCTCGCAAACTCACTCCTTGGTGGCTTTTTGGCGGGAGTACTTAATGCCGGCTATTATGAAGTACACCCAACACTTACTGCTACAACCCAAACTGCACTTCATTCAATACAGCATCACCCGATCGTGGGCGCAGGACCAAACCGCTTCCTCCGTGAATGGCTCATGTACAGACCCGTTTCTGCTAATCTCAGCACTCTATGGGATGTTCCCTTTGTCACTGGCTCGAGCTTCTTCCTTACGTTAGCAATCTTGGGCGGTAGCCTCGGTGTTATTGCCGTCCTTGTTTTCCTCTTCGCTTTTTTTTACGAAGGGTTCCGCAAGCTCTTTAGCACTGATGGGACTCATGAACATATCGGATCGCACATGCCAGTTTTCGGTATCTTCATGCTCGCACTCTATTTTGTGCTTGCGCTCCTCATAGCTTCTCCAGGACTTCCAGTTATTGTTACTGGACTTGTTATGATTGGTATTCTTGTCGGAACACTCGTTGCTACTGGACGTATCCGCATGCGAAATATTCATTTTCTCAAAGATCAGCGTGCGAGTTTCTTCTCGATTCTTCTCATCGTCGCACTTCTTCTTGTCTCGGCTGCTGGAGTGTACGGCGCGACACAGCGTTTTGCTGCAATCATTTATTATGAAAAAGCAGTACAGGCAGTTACTCGTGGTGATATTGATTTGGGGAATAGCCGACTCGGTCAGGCAATCGCGCTTTCGAATCTTCCAACATTCCATCGCACACGTATCATATTCACCCAAAAGGCTATTCAAGAAACAGCCAGCCTCCCGCCGAATGCTGTTTCGTCTGATAGCGTAAAATCTGCGCTCCAAAGTGCAATATCAACTGGAAACATTGCAGCAAGAAGTGCAATCGAAATTGATCCAAATGATCCAGCAAACTACATCGCGCTTGGCGATATGCTTCGATTGATTGCTCCGCTTAAAGTGGAAGGGTTAGAAAAAGTAGGTGAGGAAGCATATTTAAAGGCGATTGAACTTGTTCCGCGCTATCCAAAACCATATCTTTCGCTTGCAGAATTTTATTTCAACATCGGGGATAATACACATGCGCGTGAATACGTCGAAAAAGCTCTGGCAGAAAAAACTAACTACACAGCAGCATATTTCTTGCTGGCCCAGATTGAAATTGCAGCAGGGAACACGAACACTGCCATTGCTCGCATTCAAGAGGCAACCACGATTGACCCAACCAATCCAGATGCATTCTTCGAGCTCGGAGTGCTCCGCTATAATACGGGTGATTACAATAACGCGATTGCCGCATTTCGTCGCACCGTCATTCTCAATAATAACTACCTCAATGCATGGTTTTATCTCGCGCTCGCTGATCAGAAAGTTGGGAATACTGCTGAAGCTACCGAAATTCTCCAGGCGCTCCACGAGCGATTCCCAGACAATCAAAATATAACCAACGCGCTTAATTTGAAGTCGGGCGATACAACAGTTGCACCAGCGCAAGATTCAATCACTCCGTCACCAGTTTCAACAAAGACCGAAAAGTCAAAAAAACTTCCCCTTCCACAAACTACTACGCCTAAAACCAACTAAATATCTGTATGATCCGACGGCTCCTCCAGATGGTCAATCAGCGATTTCAGGGAATGCACGAGGCTGCAATTCTCCTCGGTGTTTTTTCCTTGGTCTCGCAATTAATTGGCCTCTTTCGTGACCGAACGCTCGCGCGTATTATCGGCCCTGGACCAGAGCTCGATGTGTATTACGCTGCATTTCGCATTCCGGATTTTCTCTTTATCTCCATAGCATCGCTTGCCTCAATTACGGTACTCATGCCGTTTTTGATTGAACGAATGAGTACTGGCAAAGAATCCGCTCGCTCATTTTTTAATGATGTACTCTCCGGATTTTTCCTTCTCCTTTGTGTCGTTTCGCTTCTTGTATTTTTCCTTATGCCAAAAATTGCACCGCTCATTGCACCGGGGTTTTCGGCCGATCAGCTTGCCGAGTTGGTGAGCGTTTCTCGAGTGATGCTCCTTTCTCCGATTTTCATGGGAATTTCGAACATGATTGGCACCGTGACACAGCTCATGCGTAAGTTTTTCCTTTTTTCACTTTCGCCAATTTTTTACAATGTAGGAATCATAATCGGTATTTTCTTTTTCTACCCGCACTATGGGGTATTTGGTCTCGGAATGGGTGTGGTGCTAGGAGCAGTCCTTCATCTCCTCATTCAGCTCCCGAATCTCATCAGTGCTGGCTTTGCCCCTAAATTTTCTGCACGGCTTCGGCATTCAACACTAAAGGAAGTAGCAATGATTTCATTGCCTCGCACACTCGGCCTCTCTATGAATTCGATTGCCCTTATTGTTATTGTTGCCATTGCCTCTACGCTCGGCCCTGGTGCGATTTCTATTTTCAACTTCTCCCTAAACCTTGAAACAACACCTGTTGGCATTATCGGCATTTCATATGCAGTTGCAGCCTTTCCAATTCTCTCTGAAGCTTTTGCAAAAAAGGAGAAAGAAAAATGGCAGGAATGTATTCTGGCTGCAATCCGACAGATTATTTTTTGGTCACTGCCACTCTCCGCGCTCTTTATCGTTGTGCGTGCGCAAATCGTACGTGTGACGCTCGGCGCCGGCGCTTTCTCATGGAACGACACAAAACTCACAGCAGCAGCTTTTGCACTCTTTACTATCGGCCTTATTGCGCAGAATCTTATTTTGGTTTCTGTCCGTGCATTTTATTCTGCACAAAACACAAAGACTCCGCTTATCATCAACGGCTTCT
>CAZRTW010000066.1:0-4244 GCA_964603145.1 uncultured Candidatus Saccharibacteria bacterium
GTATTGTATAATTCTCTCAAGTTTTTTCATAAGTTAAACCCCATAAGTTCACCCTAAACACAACTAAAATGAAAAAAACAGTTTTTTTAACAGAAATCATAGAAGGACAGGTAAAAAATCAAGTGCAGAGTCAAAGTCTAAATTGCACTTATTTTAGATTACCCTTTGAGCTTTCTCACGCTAATGTTACTCAAATCAAAGTATTTGTGTGCCAATCACTTAAGTGGGAAAAATCGTTTTTTAGCGATTTAGGAGATTCAATTATTCGGTGCACTCCGGAAGGTTTCATTCCGTTAGTGCTTCTTAAAAAAGAAGATCTCTACAGTTTGCACACAGAAAAAACAAAATTATCGCTACTAGATCTTTTAGTAAAAAAGGTGAGTAGCAGTTTTGATCTCCAGTGTGTGCACACGAAACCACATGAACTGATTGCCCCATCACACGCACTTCTCTGGCACAGCAGTGGACAAGGAAAAATTGTTCACATGAGTGTCGGGTTTGAGCATGCACCGTACCCTCATGTGACTGAGCCGAAACAAGGAGTGCTATTTGCCTCTCTTGTTGGAGTTAAGCCTGGGTACACTCCTGATTTGAGACACGGAAAGTATTACATCATGTAATGTTTTCCTAATGAAATAGAGGATCCAAACAAAAAAGTTTGGGTCTTTTATTTTATTAATGCGGAGACGGTGAGACCACGTGTACGTTTTTTGAAACTTACAGTTTCTGTACACTGTTCGTGTGAGGTTTGGTCACGAGTTACTAAGTCTGCTCACTTTTGATTACAAAAGTTGTGCGGACTAAGTACTCTCGACCCCGCCTCGGCAGCGGATGATTACATCCGGCTTCGCGCCTCCGGCTTTCAAATCTCACTGTCTCGCGCAACGGCAAACCGCACAAGTCTGTAAGACTTGTGCGGGCCGTATGCGGAGACGGTGAGATTTGAACTCACGATACCTTGCGGTATGGCGGTTTTCGAAACCGCTGGATTAAACCACTCTCCCACGTCTCCATTTTGTCCTTATTTATAGCCTTGATTTTAGAAAAGTGGATAACTCCAGAAATCGCCTATTGCAATTTATTTTTTATTTATTTTCTTGTAAAAACAAGTAATAACAAGGGATTTTTAAGCACTGTTCGACATCCTATCATTTTTGTTTTGTCGTACAAAATTTTGTCCAAAAAAGGTTGAAGCATATGGCCAACGCGACTATAATCTATATCCCTTTAATTAATTTTGCGTTAATTTGGAAGTCTGTGTGAGAAAAATTTTTAGTTGAAATTTTTCTCACGTATATTTCTGGGGGCATTATTAAGTTCTCATTTAGTATGAAGTAGCCCATGCCATCACCGCAGAAACCAAAACTCGGTCTCGAAGATTTGAAGAACTTGGAAGGAACAGTTCCGGAAGTTTCTTCAATCAAAAAGGAGGAAAAGAAAAAGGAAGACGAAAGCGTCGTTCTTGTTCAATCAACTCACCCGTCCGCAGCTCCGGTTTCTTCGAAGCAGGTTATAAAGCGTGATGGCACCCGAGCACCTTTTAATGCCGACCGAATCAACAAGTCTATCGAACGGGCTACATACGGTATTCCGAACCCCCTCGAGAAGGTCATGCAGATTGCTTCTGAAACGGAGCTTACTATATATGACGGAATTACGACTGAAGAGATGGACCAGGCTACTATCAATGCCGCTCTTCAGAATGCCCAGTACGATTTAGACTACGATAAGATCGCGACACGACTTCTCCTTAAGACTATATATAAGAACGTTCTTGGCACGTACGACACAAAAGAAGAATTGGTGACGATGCACAAGAGTCACTTCCAACACTACGTGCGTCTTGGTGTTGAACTTGGACTTCTCGACAAGCGCCTCAAGCAATTTGATCTTGATGAACTCGGGCGACATTTGAAACTTGATCGTGATGAGCTCTACAAATATTCCGGCGCATCAACAATGCTTGATCGCTACCTCATCAAGGATTCTGAAAAGAAGCCACTCGAAACTCCGCAATATTTCTGGATGCGTATCGCAATGGCAATGGCTCTTCCTGAAAAAGATAAAGTGGCGATGGCTAAAAAGTTTTACGACAAAATGTCTAAGCTTGAGTATCTTTCTGCCGGATCTACGAACATCGGCGCAGGAACAAACCGCTCATCTCTTTCAAACTGCTACCTCATGCAGGTTGAAGACGATATGGCGCACATCGGAAAAACTGTTTCTGACGTTCTCATGCTTTCAAAGGCAACCGGTGGTATCGGTCTTGCGGTTACGAAACTCCGTGCGAATGGTTCTATGTTAAAGAGCAACAATACTGTTTCTTCCGGACCGGTTCCATTCATGCACATCATCGACTCTGCAGTGCGTGCAGTGCAGCGTGGTGGAAAAAAGAAAGGAGCACTTTGTTTCTATATGGAAAACTGGCACTACGATTTCCAAGACTTCATCGACCTTAAGCAGAATGCCGGAGATGACTACCGCCGAACGCGTACTGCAAACACTGCCGTCTATATGTCTGATGAATTCATGCGCCGCGTGAAGAATAATCAGGATTGGTATCTCTTTGATCCAAAGGAAGTGCCTGATCTTATTGAACTCTATGGTGAAGCCTTCGCAAAACGCTATCAGGAATATTGCGAAATGGCAGAGCGTGGGGAGATTCAGCTTTGGAGAAAAATGCCGGCAGCGCAACAGTACAAGACTATTCTTGTATCAATGCAGACAACATCGCACCCATGGCTTACATGGAAAGATACAATCAACGTACGCGCGCTCAACAACAACACTGGTACGATTCACTGTTCAAACCTCTGTACAGAAGTCACGCTCCCACAGAACAAGGACAACGTTGCCGTTTGTAACCTTATTTCACTCAACCTCCCGCGCCACCTCGTCGGCAAACAGCTCGACTGGATGCGCCTCGAAGAATCTACTCGTCTCGCAATTCGCCAGCTCGACAACCTTGTTGATGTAAACGTTCCGCCAATCCCTGAAGCCAAAAAGGCTGACAACGAAAACCGTGCGCTTGGCCTTGGTCTCATGGGTCTCTCTGATACTATTGAACAGCTCAACTACTCATATGAGGATCCGGCTGCGCATGATTTTGTAGATAAAGTATTTGAATTCATCAGTTACATGGCGATCGACGAATCTACGGCGCTTGCAGCAGAAAAGGGAAGTTACAAGAACTTCGAAGGCTCTGGCTGGTCACGCGGAATGGTTCCGATCGACACAATGGAAAAACTTTCCAAAGAGAGAAACGGTGTTTTGACTGTAACCGCCGGATCAGTTCGCGGTGTGCCAGAACTCGATTGGGAAACACTTCGTAAGAAAGTCCGAAAGGGAATGCGTAATGCTACTGTTATGGCTATCGCTCCGAACGCGAACATTGGTCTTGTTGCCGGAACGTCTCCTGGTATTGATCCACGCTTCGCACAGATGTTTTCTCGAAATAAAATTTCTGGAAAATACCTTGAAGTGAATCCAAACCTTGTGCATGATTTGAAGAGCGCAAATCTCTGGGATAAGTATCAGGAAGAAATTCTCACAAACCACGGCGATATTCAAAACATCGATGGTATTCCGGAAAATATTAAGCGTATCTACAAGACGTCATTCGGAACTTCTCCGTATGCATTCGTGGAAGTTGCTGCTCGCGCACAAAAGTGGGTGGATCAGGCGATCTCTCGCAACATGTATCTCTCAGCTCGCGACATCGACAACGTGATGGATATCTACAGCGCAGCATGGGAAAAGGGACTCAAGACTACGTACTACCTCCACATGCAGCCAAAGCACACAGCAGAGCAATCTACTGTGAATGTTAACAAGGCTACAGCAATCGGAAAGAAAGGATTCGGTGCATTATTCGGAGGAACGGCACAGAGAGCAGTAAAGGAAGAAGTAGAAACACCTATTGTTGCGGAAGTGGAAAAGCCGTTACCAGAAGTAGTTTCTATGCCGACAGTTGAAAAGGTGAAAGTTATGGAGAAAAAAATTGAAGAAGAGGCTGCAATTGCCGCAGAAAAGCCAGCACAAGAGCCACTCGTTTCTGCTCCTCGGCCGTTCGCTAATCTCAATATAATCTTGCCTGAAGATCCGGCTGACTCTATGACTTGTGAAGGGTGCCAATAATCAACGCAAATCCCAATATCTAATTTCTAATGTCTAAAAATACAGTCGCAAGCATTAGAAATTAGTCATTAGTAATTATACATTACATTCAAATCCATTCTATTAGG
>CAZRTW010000067.1:0-4126 GCA_964603145.1 uncultured Candidatus Saccharibacteria bacterium
ACATTCAGGGAGTTGCCGGAGAAACTATCGGCTCATCTGACGGAGAAACAGTTACAGAAGTAACAGCTGAAGAAGTTACTGAAAACGCACCAGAGCCTGTCGCTTCTGGAGACGAAGCAGTATAATAGTATCTACTTACTAGCTAACTATTTTATTTTATGAATCTTTGGCATGATGTTCCACTAGGCAAAAATGTTCCGGAAGAATTCAATTGTATTATTGAAATTCCAAAAGGCTCATACAACAAGTATGAGATCGATAAAGAAACAGGACTGATCGCACTCGACCGCGCAAACTACTCATACGCTCCATATCCATTTGATTACGGATTCGCTCCGCAGACACTTTGGGATGATGGCGATGCGCTTGATGTGATCGTACTCACCACGTTCCCACTCAATCCGGGAATCTTGGTACGTGTTCGACCAGTCGCTGTCATGGACATGACAGACTCTGGAGAATCAGATTACAAAATCATTGCCGTTCCGGTTGAAGACAAACGCTGGGACGACATCAAAGATTTGGGGGACCTCAACAAGCACATGCTCAAAGAGTTCACACATTTCTTTGAGACGTACAAGGCACTGAAGGGCAAGCCTGCTCCGGTCACGATCAACAACGTGATGGGAAAGAAGGAAGCGACAGATGCCGTTTCTCGATCGGTTGAATTGTATAAGGAGAAATTTTCTAAGTAACATATCCACAGAAAAGAGCGCGGCCTTGGCCGCGCTCTTTTTGTTATAATAAAACTATGAAATCACAGTCTCACATCGGAGCAAATGTCGGGATTGTGATTATTATTCTCATCCTCGTGGCAGGAGCACTCTATGTCTACGAAAGCGCACAAATGCGCGCTCGTGAAATTGAACTAAACCGAGAGCGCGCTATGGGAGAAAGTACTACCACAATTCTCCCTGCAAATACGATAAGTGCATTCGAAAACAACCAATAGTTCTGTGAAACATACAGGGCCGGCCGTACGGCCGGCCCTTTTTTGACAATATAATAGAGTGCCTATACACTGGGGGCCTATGAAAAAAACCACCAAAAAACTACCTAAAAGCCAGATGGCGATTGACGTTGTTATCCCAGCAGATACATTTGAAAGCTACCGTGAAAAGGCCCTTAAGAATGCTGGTGAGCATGTCGAAGTTGCGGGCTTCCGAAAAGGAAAAGCCCCGCTTCACATTGTTGAAAAGGAATTGAAACCGATGGCCCTTCTCGACGAGATGGCTAGTCTCGCGATCGACGAACACTACCCAAAGATCATCGTCGATGAAAAGATTGATGCCATCGGCCGCCCAATGATCAACATCACCAAGATCGCCGCAAAAAACGATCTTGAATTTACAGTGACTGTTGCCGTACTCCCAGAAATCAAACTCCCTGACTATAAAAAAATCGCCGCTAAAGAAACTGCAAAGAAAGCGGAAGTGACTGTCACCGACGAAGAACTCGAAGGCGCAATCAAAGAACTCAAGAAGACTCGTGAACATAATGAAATCCACCAGCGCGGCGAAACACATGACCACGGCGAATTCGAAAAGCAAGAATTTGATGCCACACTCACTGATGAATATGTGAAACAGCTTGGTCCATTCGAATCTGTTGCCGACTTCAAAGAAAAGTTCCGTGAGAATATCAAAATGGAAAAGCAGGGTCGCGAACGTGAAAAAGCTCGCATTGCAATTATCGAAGAAATCGCAAATGCAACCGATGCCGAACTTCCTGACGTGCTCGTTGAAAACGAACTCGAACAGCTCATCGCACGCCTCAAGGGAGACATCGCACAGGCGGGCATTCCATTTGATGAATACTTGAAGCACATAAAAAAGACAGAAGATGACATGCGAAAGGATCTTTTACCGGATGCAGAGAAGCGAGCAAAAGTTGAGCTCATCATGGTAAAGATCGGCGAAACAGAAAAGCTTGTTGCCAAGGATGAAGACATCGAACGCGAAACAAAACGTCTCATTCAAACCTACCAAGATGCAGATCCTCTCAAAGCCCGCATGTACGTATCACACATGCTCATGAATGAAGAAATCTTCAAGTTTTTAGAGTCACAGAACTAATTTGGTATAATGAGCGTCTTCCCCTCCTTTACTAAGGAGGGGGCAGGGGGTGGTTCCTCTACTTACTATTTTCTACTAACTACTTACTAAATATATGTTAATCCCAACAGTCATAGAAAAATCACAGTTCGGCGAACGAGCCTACGACATCTACTCACGACTCCTTCGCGAACGCATCATCTTTCTCGGCGGCCCGATCGATGACTACATGGCAAACATTGTCATCGCCCAGCTTCTCTTTCTTGAAAACGAAGACCCGAAAAAAGAAATCAAACTCTACATCAACTCTCCAGGTGGTTCAGTTACAGCAGCAATGGCAATCTACGACACAATGAATCACGTGAAGCCGGATGTCTCAACTGTATGTGTCGGTATCGCCGCAAGTGCTGCAGCGGTCCTTCTCTCTTCTGGAGCAAAAGGAAAGCGTTACTGCCTTCCAAACTCTGAAGTGATGATTCACCAAGTCATGGGCGGTGTAGAAGGTCAGGCATCTGACATTGCGATCACAGCAAAACACATTCTCCGCACAAAAGAGAACCTCAACAAGATTCTCGCGAAAAATACAGGTAAACCAGTCGCACAGGTTGAAAAAGATTCCGACCGCGATTACTACATGAGTGCCGAAGAAGCAAAAAAATACGGCCTCGTTGATGAGATCGTTATGAAATCAAAGTCTGGGAAATAAAATTTTATACAAACGTAAAAAGCAGTAGATCCATAGTTGGAGATCTGCTGCTTTTTATTTAATCTGCCTATATTATTTACAGGCTAAAAAAAGTGAAACTCGTTGTTCATCCTCAGCGGCGAGATACTCCTCGTTAGTTGAAGGTTGTAAATCAACCTTCGATTCAGGCATGGCTTGCAGGACTTTTGCCGAAGCAAGGTGGTCAACAAGATCCTGATTAAGAAAGCCTATGGCTGGAAATTTCACGTACATAACCTCTTCTTCGCCAAGAAGGTTCTTGTACGTAATTTTCTTAACCATGTATTCAAGGGTAGGACGGTTCCCTTTGTGGAAGACTGCGTTGTTCATAATCGTGTTTTTTTCTGGTTATAAAATCATTTGAATGTATTCGGCACTATATCTATATAATACATCATTTTTAAATAAAGTCAAACCACAGTAAATCCTCGACAGTGCCCCAAACCTCTGGTAGTCTCTAGATATCGAACTTTAGTAAATTAGTTTTACCGGTTCGCCGAAAAGATACTCAATTGTTCCCCCTTCACACAGTATGACACTTCCAACTTTCCGAAAATTTGTGCAGAAGAATCGAAACACCCGAGCGATTTTCTAGGCGGCCGGCTGGTCGTTTTATGAATACATTTAGTATATTGCTGATTGCAGTGGCTGCACTTGTAGCCGGTGTAGGTTGCGGATATTATCTCCGCAAAATCACTGCGCTTGGAAAGCGCCGCTCAATCGAAATCGACATCAAACAGATGTTGGTTGGTGCCAAAGAAGAAGCACAGCGTGTGCTCGACGAAGCTAAGAAAAAAGCTGACGAGAAAGAAACTGAGCTTCGTGATATGGATCGCGAAAAGAAGGATGACTTCAAAAAGACAGAAGATCGTCTGATTAAAAAGGAAGAATTGCTCGACGCTCGCCAGACAGAAATCGATAAGGAATCAGAAATCCAGAAGGGCAAAATCGAGGAAATTAAAAAGATTAAAGAAAAAGCTGATGCAGCTCTTGCCGAGCGTGTCGCAACACTTGAAAAAGTTGCTGGCCTCACTCGTGAAGATGCGAAAGCAGAACTTGTGCGCGAAATCGAACGCGAGAATGAAGAAGATCTCATGGTGCGCATGCAGAAGCTCGAACAGAATTCTGAGGAACGTCTTGGACGCCGCGCCAAAGAAATTCTTGCCACAAGCATCCAGCGTCTCGCCTCTTCTACTGCAGCCGAGATCATGACCACAAACGTTGCTATCCCCTCTGATGACGTCAAAGGAAAAATCATCGGTAAAGAAGGCCGCAACATCCGAGCCTTCGAACGCGCAGCTGGTGTTGAACTTATTGTCGACGAAACTCCGGGCGTTATCATCATCTC
>CAZRTW010000068.1:0-1904 GCA_964603145.1 uncultured Candidatus Saccharibacteria bacterium
ATGATGACTCTCGAAGCTGACATGATGGCAAAAGTCGCTAACGCGCAAGTACAAGCAAATGCAGCGGCAACGCTCGTAGCAGGCCTCAAGCCAGACAATGGCGACAAGCCAGTCTTTGAAGCGAACAAAACTGCAATTGCGAGTGCTCGAGAAAAGATCCATACTGCAAACAAGGATTTGAAGTCCGCACAAGATTCTATGCGAAGAATCGTCAATGGTCTTAAAGGGAAGCCAGTGAAAGCACAGGTAAAAACTGGAACTTCAGCTACTGTTACTCAATAATTTCTGTTCGATAAAATTCCCAGAGATCGGATCTCTGGGAATTTTTTATTCGACAGAGAAGCGTAGTCGTGCTATTTTGATTTCATGATACGAGACGAGAAAGCATACATATATGGACACCACGCGCTTGTAGAAGCGCTCGAGAACACACCCGAGATTATCGAGCGTGTGTACCTTGCGCACGACGTTGACCGTGATCTTCATTCTATTCTTCAAGCAAACAAAATTCGCGTAGAGCGTTTTGATTCCCGCACCCTCCCTCGCGGCGTGAATCCTGAAGCAAATCATCAGGGCTACATCGGTCTTGTCGCCATCAACAATCTTGTTCGAAAGTACGGCGACTTTATTGAAGGTCTTCCGGTCACAAGAGATACGGCACTCGTCGTTCTTGGTGAGGTACAGGATCCGCAAAACGTAGGCGCTATTATCCGAACAGCGGCTGCCTTCGGTGTTGCAGGCGTTCTTATCCCAGAACACAAACAGGCGCAGGTAACCGGTACTGTCATTAAAGTTTCTGCCGGTATGGCCTTTCGCATTCCACTTGTTTCAATTGGCAATGTAAACGCCACACTTCTTGATCTTAAAAAACGTGGTTTCTGGATCTATGGTCTTGATGGGGAAGCAAAGACGTCGATCTACAAGGAAAACTTTGATGAAGCCAGTGTGTTTGTTCTTGGAAATGAAGGCGACGGTATCCGCGTAAAGACGCTTGAGAATTGCGACATTCCGCTTGTTATTCCAATGAGCCCTGGTTGTGAATCGCTCAACGTTGCGGCCTCTGCTGCAGTCGCGCTCTATGCGTGGAGCACCAAGCATCCAAAGGCACTTAAATAGTTTCGGTCCTTGGCTCTCTTGTCCATTTTGAAACAAGAACGAGTCCGATAATAACGAAGACTGTCATGACTGACATGGCAGTTCGGTATGCAGTGCTTGATGCATGCATGCCGGTTACAATAAGGCCCCACGAAATTGGGCCAAACAAATTGGCGAAGCGCTCACAGATTGTATAAAAGGAAAATCCGTACCCCATCTCTTCTTCTTTGAGAATCGTCGAGAGGTAGGCGCGGGTTGTTGAAAATGTAGAGCCAATAAGGAGTCCGACAAAGGCCGTGAGTGTTGCAAACAACATGAAGTTTGTTGTGAAAGCGATTACGGGAAGAGCGATAGCCCAGAGTAGGAGAAGATATTTAAGGGTGCGTAGGAGTCCGATCCGAGTGCTTATCCATCCGGCAATAATGCCTCCAATCGAGGACATGGCAATAATAAGAAGGAGTAGTATCGATTTCTTTGTATCTGAAACTTCAAACACACGCTGCGTGTAGAGTGAATAGTTGTTTGTGACTGTAATGAAAGCGTCATTGAAAAAGAAAAATGCTATTAAGACTGGTGCTGCGACAGACGTCGCAAAGAAAGCCCACACTTTTTTCTTAAACAAAAATGTTTCCGCTCGCACAACGCTAAATGGAATATGTTTTTCCCAAGGTTTGTTTTCTTTATACCAGAGCATGAGCGGCAGTGCGCATAGGAAAAAGACAATGACTGAAGGAAGAAGGGGCCCAGTTCGGGTTGCAGCGAAGGGGAGAGCGATAAGTACGCCCACTGCCTGTCCAAGAGAATTTGCC
>CAZRTW010000068.1:1914-3933 GCA_964603145.1 uncultured Candidatus Saccharibacteria bacterium
GTCTGCAATCTCGGCAAGCATCGTATTATAAAACACGAAAGAGAGTTGGTAAAAATATTGTCCGATAAGAAAGAGTATTGCAATGATAACAACGCTTGATCCTACTGTGCCCGCAAGAATAGCTGCGAAACCGTAAAAAATTGCAGTCAGTATTGTCGAGATACTTAAAAAATACTTTCTTCCACCGTGCTTGTCGGTAAGGGCGGCAAGTTGCGGCGCACTAAAGAAAAGAAGGATAGTGGCAATGGCAAAGAGAGCGTTATACCAAAAGTCTGAAAGACCGCCATCAATGACGATCCATTGAGCGAAATACAAAACAAAGCTGATATAGATGATTGAGTTGGCAAAGTCGTAGAGTGACCAGAGAAAGAGGTTTCTTTTGTTCATACTGAAAGTATAGCCGGCGCGTACACACGGACAAGAAAAACAGGGGATACGCAGTTGCAAGTTGTTTGCAACTAGTTTATACTCCTCATATATGATATTAGCGCTTTTGGCATTCGCAACCTTTGTCTCCACACTTCTTGGTGGCTTATTCTCTCTTAGATATAGAAACAAGCTCCATCTAGTGATGGGCTTTGCAGCCGGCGTTCTTCTTGGTGTTGTGGCTTTTGATATTTTCCCTGAAATTGTTGAAGGAATCACACGCACTGGCATTGACCCGGTCTATCCAATGGTGGCGCTTGTTGCCGGATTCCTTCTCTTTCACATTCTCGAAAAGTCCATCATGATTCACCACGCTCATGAAGGAGAGGAAGAGTATACACACCATCATCATCCGCATGTCGGTGTTATGTCAGCGCTTGCGCTTATCGGCCACAGTTTAATGGACGGTATGGCGATCGGTCTTGGTTTTCAGGTGTCACCGAGCGTTGGAATTCTAGTGGCTATCGCAGTTATCTCACACGACTTTACGGATGGCATGAATACTGTGATTCTGATGCTTCGCCACAAAAATACTGCAGCCAAGGCAATGTGGTTCCTTCTCCTTGATGCAGTTGTTCCTGTTATCGGCGCGCTCTCAACTCTCTTTTTCCAAGTCTCTGAAACTTTCCTTATTATCTACCTCGGATTCTTTGCCGGATTTCTTCTCTACCTCGGCGCATCAGATATTCTTCCTGAGGCGCACCGTGAACGCTCATCACGCCTCACGATCGCACTTACGGTATTTGGAGCACTTCTTATTTTTGTTGTTACACGTTTGGCACACTAATGAAAAAAGATTTTTTACACATTCTAAAAGAAGCCGATCTGAAGGCAACTCTTCCCCGACTTGCCGTGCTTGGAGTTCTTGCAGATTTTCATGAACCGAAAAATGTTCAGGATATTCATACGAAACTTTCAAAGAAGGGGATTGATATTGTAACGGTCTACCGTACACTCACATCATTTGAAAAAGCAGGTTTGGTTCGACGCGTGGATCTCCGAAAAGATGCAGTTTTTTACGAACTTGCAGATGAGCACCACCACCATATTGTGTGCACTAATTGCGGAGATGTAGAGGATTTTGAGCTCTGTGATATCGAAAGTCTCACGAAGAAAATCACGGTGAAAGCCAAGAAATTTAAGACTATAAACCAGCACTCATTTGAATTATTCGGAGTCTGTACAGCTTGTGCCTGTTAGCGTAGAATAGCAATATCCTTCGGGGTCGGGTGCGCTCGAGAGAGCAATTCCCAATCGGTGGTATAGCCCACGAGTCAGAAATGACATGATCTGGTTAGATTCCAGAGCCGACCGTACAGTCGGGATGAAAGAAGGAGACAAGGCGCTTTTTGCGTTCTTGTTCTGACCCCGTAGGAAACCACTTTCCTACGGGATTTTCGTATCTAGTGGGTCATGCTGAACTTGTTTCAACATCCATGAATACTGGATCCTGAAACAAGTTCAGGATGACTCAAATAAATAAAAAATGTTTACCGGATTAATTAAAACTACTGGTACCGTGCATACGAAGAGCAAAAAAACTCTGTCTGTTGCAGTGCCACTCAAATTTTCAAAAGCGCTCTCAAAAGGCGC
>CAZRTW010000069.1:0-3858 GCA_964603145.1 uncultured Candidatus Saccharibacteria bacterium
AACAAGTTCAAATTTTCAATACTCCGGTCCGTCAGTAAGACGAGCACCTATCCTTTTACTATTTCTGCTGTCGTTAGAGAGTTACGGTTCGCTCTGAAGGACTTTGCGGACGTAAAAAATCCAGCTGAAGTTGTGAAAGCTGGCGACCCGGCAATCATAGCTTTGGCTCAAGCCATAAACCGCAACACGAGAAGCGTGGAAGCAATGACCCGAGCGTACCAAACAGCCATAAGCAAAATCGTTGATCTGGAAAAGAGCATAGCCAGAATGACAGCCGAAGGCGCGGCCTATGGACTGGCCGCCAAGAAAGCCAAACCGGTAGACAAAAAGAAAGTCATATATTTCTCAAGCGACGGCGACTTATACCGAGAGCCGAAAGCCAAGCATTGCTATGCTATGGGTAAGGAAAAACAAAGGCAAAAGATTGTTCGAATTCTCCTCGATCGGAAAACATTTGTGCCGACTGATGAATTGGTAATGCTTACCGGAAGCAAAAATAGAAAGGCACTGCACAATGCCAAGCTTATGATTAATCGCAAAGCCGAATACCGGCTTGGTGTTAGTGATTTCATAACCGGCCGGTCCGTGAGTGGTTATAAAATCAATCCGGAATACAAAATAAAGCAGGTGTAGCTCTGGTGTAGTTAATAAGTCTCAAGGTGAGTGGCTGAAATGGCCGCTTTTTTGTTTGCCAACTTTACCAGCGCTATATTCCAGAACCCCAACCCTGATTGCAATAATTCATATGTGTGAGAGGAAGTTAATGACAATGAAAATGCCAACATATGGAAAACAATTACTACAAAACCGCCGACCTGGCATTGGTCGCGGTGCTTTTATTATTTATTCCTGATTCTCTTGAGGTCGTGGATCGGGGAAATCCGCACAAGGTGCTCTTCTGCTTCGGAAAGAGCCCGGACTTGGATTCTCTGGTGAAGCGATATTGGAGCCGAGAGCTTCAAGTCGAGCCTCAGGCGTTCTTCAACGAGCTCAAACAGGTCAAAGTGCGGATTTATGCCGAGGACTAAGACCTGTGAAATTAAAACCAGAAACACTGGAGAAACTCCGTGTACTTCTCAAAGAGGACTGGGGCCAAGAAGTCAGCGATCAAGAATTGCATGACATGGCTTTTAATCTCCTCGGCTACTTCGACACGCTCATGCAGTGTTACTGCGAGGACAAAAATGCCAAAAAGCCAACGCAATATGACAATGAACCAGAACGACAAAAAGCATAAGGTCCGAGATTATCGAGAGGCACCATTCGCTTATCAGGATAAGCCGGCTTTGAGATACATGCGCCAAGAGTGGCTCGATAAGCGTATCGGCGATGATGCCTATCGCAACTTACGCAACGTCTACTGCGCCTTGACCGAGATTGCTTCCAACAAAGCCAGTCAAACCATAGAAGCATCCAACAAGACGCTTCGGGTTTACTCCGGCCTAAAAGATTGGCGAACGATTAAGAAATGTCTGGACAAGCTTGAGGAGTGGGCTTTTGTTGCGATCATTAAAACCCGAGGCGAGGATGCCAAGTTCAAACCCCGAAGCATCACATTGCTCTCCGTCCTACATCTCACGCAGAACGGTAACCAATCTGCATATAAAACCGGACGGCATACAAAGCAGACTGCGTCCGACGGCGAAGATATAGAAGCTAAGGGATTAAAAGAAATTAAAGAAAATTATAAAGAAATTAATGGCCGGTCCGAGAATGTAAAGAAAATACAAGAAATGAAAGCCGGACTGGTAGCAAAGATGACCATGAAGGATCGATAACCAATTAACCGCAACTGACCTTAACTGACCGTTTTTCGGAAAGATTCGGCAGTAAACAGCAAGATTCTGAGCAAAAAACAACATACACCAACTCACACTAACTGACACTTAATGACACTAAAAAACCAAACTAAAAACCCGACAAAACCCCGTAAAACCCAACAAAATAGCCATAAAACAGCAATTTGCCTAAAAAATTTATGACTGGGGCGGTGTATGTTGCGATTGTGGGCAACTGGAGCTTAGCTTGTCCGAAAAATTAGTATAGGGTGTGACTGGTACCAAAAGTCGAATTCGAACCTAAAAAACCAAGAAATATGACTATGATAAACAATCAAGAATTACCCAAGGCCGTAGGATATGCCCGGGTGTCCTCCAAAGACCAAGAGGATACCGGCTACTCCTTACCGGCTCAAGAAAAACTTTTGCATGACTATGCCGAAAGAAACGGTTATGAGCTTGTAAAAGTTTTTGCTATTCAGGAATCGGCCGCTGGAAAAATCCAACGCAAGATATTCCACGAAATGATGGCGCACGTGACCAAGATCAAGATTGATACTGTGTTCGTGGAAACCACCGACCGTCTCACTCGCAACTTTGCGGATGTGCCAGTAATCGACAACTGGATACTGGCCGATGAGAACCACAAAATCCATCTGGTAAAAGAAAACTGCATTTTGCACAAGGACTCCAAGTCCCACGAATGGTTTATGTGGCGAGTGAAAGTAGCGACAGCCGAGTATTACATCCGTCTTCTTTCTGAAAACGTAAAGAAAGGCCAAAAGGAAAAATTATCGCAAGGCTGGCTTCCAACAAAACCGCCACTCGGATATAAAACAATTGGAGAGAAGGGACATAAAATCCATGTGCCGGATGAGGAAAAGTCACCGCTTATAAAAAAGATGTTTGACCTGTATGCCTCCGGACAATACTCCACCAAAAAGCTCGGTGATGTTATGTACGAGCAAGGCCTTCGGTCCCGGACAGGACACAAGGTAAGCCATGCCAGAATTCATCAGCTCATCGGCGATCCGTTTTACTACGGCATGAACCGGTGGAAAAATCAGATCACCAAGGGCAATCACGAACCACTGATAAGCAAAGAGCTATTCCAGCGGGTCCAGGACAGACTGCATAGCTACGGTGCGCCGAGAACACGCAAGCATAATTCGCTTTTCAAGAGCGTGTTCCACTGTAGCGAATGCGGAGGAACGATAACGTGGGAAATACAGAAAGGCCATTGGTATGGTCACTGCAACCACTATAAAAACTGCTCGCAAAGAGATTGGGTCAAACAAGAAAACATCGATATTCAGATAGCGGACTCGATAATCGCTGTAACACACAAAGACGAACGAGTAGAACGCATGCTCTCATGGATTCAGGAAGCCCTAAAAGACGGCCATGCCGATGAAATAGCCTTCAGAGAGAAATCCTCGTCCGAACTCGAGCGACAATACCAGATCGCAACCCAGCGTATTGATAAGCTTTATGACGACAAGATCGACGGCCGAATAAGCCGAGAGTTTTATGACAAGAAACTCGAGCAATACAAACAGGAACAGGACAATGTGCTTGATAGCTTAAACCGACACCGGAATGTTGGCCTCAAGTATTTTGAAATGGGAGTAACGATTTTGGAAGTAGCCAAGCGAGCAAGGGAAATTTATTTGAACCCTCGCCGGACAGTCGAGCAAAAAAGAATGCTATTCTCGTTTTTATTTTCGAACCCAAAGATAAACGGCAAAAATGTTGAGATTTCATACCAGAAACCCTTTCAAATGATCCTAAGTACCGTAACTGAAGCGATATCCGAGCAATCGACCGATAAAAACACTTTCGAACCGCCAAAAGAGCCCGTCAATAAAGGAAAAACACCAGCTTTCGCTGATGTTCATCCTATCTGGCTCCCCTTGTTGGACGCATTCAGAACCCTTAATTGGAATAAGATACAACAAGATTTAGAGTTTAGTGGAATTTTAAGTTTGTATCCGAACCTGTCACTTCAGAACCTTTAATTGAAAATACTTGTAAACTATTGTAAAGTGTATGTATGATAACGGATTCTACAAACAAACAC
>CAZRTW010000070.1:0-3692 GCA_964603145.1 uncultured Candidatus Saccharibacteria bacterium
CAAAAACAAACCGTTCAATCACTTCCTTTTCTCCATACACAACAGTGTCTTTAATTCCTTTTTTGAGAGTAAATACTTTTACTCTGTCACCTTCGATCAATTGCATCGTGTCCATGTCGCCAGAGGCAATAATTATTTCAATGTCTTTTTTGTTTTTTAATTTTTCCACAATTGTTCCGAGCATATCGTCAGCCTCAAAACCTTCCTTTTCAAACATTGGTATAGAAAGTGCTTTAAAAAAATCTCTTGAACGAATGATTTGAGAGACCAGTTCATCGTCTGACTTTTTTCTGCCGGCTTTGTAATCTGCATAAGCTTCATGCCTGTATGTAGGTTTAGGTAGATCGTAGCAAGCAAAAATATAGTCAGGTTTAAACTCTTCGATAATTTTCATCACCATGGTCGAAAGTCCAAACAATGCCCCTGTTGCCTCACCTTTACTCGATGCAAAGTCAGGAAGTGCATGATAAGCGCGGTGCAAAATTGCATGTGTATCGAGAAGTACGATTGTTTTTTGTTGTTCTTTCATAGAAGTTTTAATGTTAATTTTCTTTGTGATTCACCCACATGTTCGAGTAAAACTTCAACACCCACTTTTGGAATAGAACTTTCTATTTTTTCTGGCCACTCTATAAGCACAAGTGTATTTGATTTTTTTGCAATTTCTTCAATATTTAAAATTTTTGCTTCTTTTATGTCATCAATCCTATAGGCATCTATATGCACCAACTCTGAAAAAATATCGTGCTTTGTTTTATAAAATTTCTGTAAGACAAATGTCGGGCTTTGGATATTTTCTTCAACACCTAAATATTTTCCTACTGCTTTAGACAGAGTCGTCTTACCAGCGCCAAGTTCCCCACGAAGACGTACAAAAAAAGCTTTTGATTCATCTCGGTTTTTCAAAGCAAATTCTACAAGTTCTTTCGCAAAATTTTCGAGTTCCAACACAGTATTAAAAATTCTTTCCATTGCCATACTTTAACACAAAAAATGTATCCCTTTAAACCCATAATAATTAAGTTACACCGCAAAACACGTCTGAAAATATCTGGCCAAAAACGTGAAAGACCCCGGAAACATTGCTGTTCCGCGGGGTCTCTTTTTTCGTCAAAGGTCGTAACCTTCAACGTTCACCGTTTCATTTCAAGGTGCCCCTGAGGGCTTGAACACCTTCCGTGCCGGCGGAGGTGCCAACTTCTTTGCCGGAGCTGGGGCGGGAGGAGCGGGAGCCACTACCACCGCTTTCGGCGCCGATGGCGCAGGAGCGGGAGTCGCGGCTGGCTTCACTGGGTCAGCCCCTGGCAACGACTCAATTCCACCACTCGCAGTAGGAGCGGGGGCAGGAGTCAGCGAAGCCGATGTCACCAGGGGTACAGGGGCAGGAGCGGGTTCCAGAACGACTGGGGAGACTGCGGTGGGAATTGTGAACCCACTCGCACCTCCCGCAAACTTAGCCCGAACTACGTCGGAGGCATTCTTGTCGTAGAGTCCGACAAGTTTTCCTCCCCTCAGCTCCTTACCCGCCTCTTCGACTGGCATTTCTTTGTCCCCGAGCTTAACGATTTCCCCTGGGCAAAATTCCGCCTGGGGGGTGTCAAGGTTGGCCGGGTCGTAGATGGCGAGATGCTCCTCGTGGAGCTTGCCGCATTGGGCACAGCGCCCAGTTTCGCGCATTGCTCGGTCGCCGGAAACGGGCTCCGTCACTTTCTTCCTCGCCTTTGCAGATGATGCGGTAGGGGTGCCAGACCCTTCGGCGATGGCGATTGCTCGCCTCACCCAGGGTGCATCATCCGTCTTGAACTTACCGCCGGCCTTTTCGAGACCGTCGGCGAAGTCTTTAACATTGGAGAGTTCCTTGGGGGCAACCTTTGTTCCCGCCAAGACACTCTTGCCGACTTCCCTCAAAGAAGCGGCGTAGGCCTTGTCGGTAGCGGTTCCTTTTTCCGCATCGCCGACAATGCGAGTGAGTTCCGAAATGACAACGGAGGCGGGAGCGCCGTTGACCGTTTTTTGGTCAACTGCGGTGGTGGAGGTCAGCAGTGCCAGTATAATGCTGGCGATTGTCAGGATCGTTTTCATGGGTGGTGGTTGGGTTGGGATTTGGTTTGTTCCGCGCTGATTGTTTGTTGTTTGGTGCGCGGAAAAATTATACAAAAAAATATTTACATAATTTTTCCGCGCACCTTTTGAAATGAAACGGTGTCAAAGAGCAATATTCGAAGGAAACTTTTCCTTCGGATTTGAGAAAAACTAATTTTTCTCAAATCCGAAGGAGGGTTAAACACCCTCACTTCTTTTTTGTTTTAGATCGATTGTTTTCGAGCCAAATTTTCTTGTTTGAATTTTTCTACCATATCTTTATGAGAAAGTTTTTTACCACTTCTCTTCTCTTCATTTTTCTTCCAGAAGATATATGCTACAAGTCCACTCCACAGTGCTAGTCCTATAAAGTATAGGAAGAAAACAATATTTTCTTTCGCTCCTGTATAAGGAAGGTCACTTAGGAATACTCCTGAAGAAAGTGTCCCTGGATTTGGAACTTGTGTTGGTGTGTTTTGAATGAGCGAAATGTTTGAACCAGATGAAGGACTTCTGTAAGTTGTAATTCTACTTCCAGACGATGAATTGTCTCGATCTACATATACAGAACATGTTTTTCGAAGAGTTTGTCCATCTGAAGTGATTCGAACTGTCGCTTCTTTTCGTCCACTTGAGTTATATCGTTTTGTTTCTGTTCGGTCTGTTCCTGAAACATCTCCACTCCAACTATAGTCATAGTCACCGTCTCCACCTGTCACTCGAACTTTCCAAGTAACTGTGTCCCCTTCTTCTGGGTTATCTGGTGAAACATCGCAGACTGCTCGAAGATTGTCATTGTTTGTGTCATTAACAACTCGAGTAGAACAAGTTCGTGTAACTGATTGGCTTCCAGATGAAACTGTTACTTGACCATGTTTTATACCTGTTGATGAGTATGTTGTTCTCTCAGTTCGGCTTGTTCCAGAAACATCGTCGCTCCAAGAATATGAATAGTTTCCATTTCCTCCTGTTGCATTTACAGACCATACAACCTCATCTCCTTCTTCAATTTCACTGTCTGAAACTGAACATGTAGCATCTAAATCATGTTGTTCAATCACTCTAACAGTACAAGTTGCTCTGTCAGAATTTCCAAAGTGATCAGTAGCACGAACAGTTATTGTTTTTGTACCACTTGAATCAAAAGATCTTGAAAGTTGTCTTGTTGTACCCGTATCAGAATCGATTCCTGTTCCACTCCATTCGTATGTAAATGGTCCATTGTCTCCTGTCGCATCTACATGAAAAGTAACACTTTCACCTATATCAACTTCACTATCTGTTACTGAACAGGAAACATTTAAGTTTGTTACATGATTATTACAATTCGTACAACCATCGTTACAATTTGATGTACATCCACCACAGTTGTTTCCACAACCATAATCATAAGATGAGTAATATACTGGGTAACCAGATCCGTAACTACTGTTGTATCCACTATCATATCCTCCACCGTAAGCTACTGTTTGACTAGTGTAAGTTTCAACAGTTGAACCGTAGTTTCCACTTCCAGAAGTACCTGTTGAAGAATTACTATATGAGGGTGACGTGTATTGAGCTAAACCTGATTGGTATGACGAGCCACCAGATGTGTATGTTGGAACATA
>CAZRTW010000071.1:0-3481 GCA_964603145.1 uncultured Candidatus Saccharibacteria bacterium
GTTGCCATGAGTCAGCGTACGTATCATAGCGATAGAAGGTCGATCCGGATATGTAATATATGAATCGCGCGCTGCCGTCATCCGCAGTCGCCATACCTGAAAGAGCAACCGAGGCTGTTGGCGCGAAACGACACCATTCCCATACAGGAAGGTCTACTTGAGGTTTCAGGTTGTTGGTAAGTGGCATATACTTTTTTTTCTAAAATGATAATTGTGATCTGATGCCGTTTGCGTACATGTTGCGAGCAGTATCAATATAAAGGTATCTTCCATCGACACCGCCAAGCGCCACCAGGTTTGTTGCACTTGTTACAGTACCAACCGTTGTAACGGTTGTAACTGTACCGACAGCCGTGACAGTGGAAAGTGTTAAACCGGAAGTGATGGAATCGAGTGTCATTTTCTGTCTTTGTGCAGAATCAACAACTCCAAGCGAATCCACTTGCTTCAATATTCTACGGAGTAAAATAACACTATCGTCAGTCGCGGGATTAATTTGTGTGTTTGTTGTATCTTTAACAGTCACCGCACCTCCCCCGCTTGATGCAGTAAGAAGATTATTACTTCCATCAAAAGTTAGGCTCGCTGTTTTTGCCTGAATAAGGGCAAGTGTGGTTTCAGTGGCTGGATCGATGCGAGCATTTGTCGAATCTTTAACACCCACGACGCTCGAGGTCGGCGAGCTTCCCATAACATATGCGCTCGCGCTTTTTGGAAGCATCTGTGAAGCGACAAGTCCAATACCAGCCACGCCGGCCAGCTTCAGAAAAGTGCGCTTGTCAGTGTCTGCTGCCGGAAGAGCAGGCTCGCTTTCAGCGCGCGCTGGTTCGGTTTGAAAAGACGCCGTTCGCGCGTAACCTACATCATTCTTGCTAACAAGCTTAAATGAAAATTTGGATGGCAGTATCTTCATTTTCGAGGGATAATATATACAGTATGACTGATGTGATTTTTTTTCGCAACGGGAAAGAAGTGACTTATCCCCACTTTTTTATGATAAGAAGCTTTTGAGTTGAGCGAGTTATCGGACGAAGCTTATTTTCACCAACAATATATGTGTCTTCGATACGAATTCCTAGCTTCCCGGGAATATAGATACCTGGCTCAATTGTGACAACTGTTCCTTGTTCAAATACTGGTTCAGTCTTCTTGAAAAAGATGATTGGTTCCTCGTGGATTCGCTTGCCGACACCATGCCCCAACGTATGAATGAAATATTTTTTGTATGCGCCGAGAGAGTTACGCGCGGCTTTATCAGCTTCCGCGCATTTCACGCCAGGCTTCGCTGCACGTGCGCCTTTTTCTTTGGCGGTCGCAATCATTTTATAGAGCATCCGATCTTTTGCCGTGGGTTTCCCGACAAATACTGTACGCGTCATATCTGAACAATAGCCATTTACTCGCACACCAAAATCGATAATGACAAATCCATCTAGAACGGCATTCGTAGATTTTGGATGAATTTCATTGCCAGCGCGCACACCACCAGAGACGATCGGCGGAAATGCTTCTCGCAATCCCCTCTTTTTTATTTCGCGACGAATGTAGAGCATGAGCTCGCGTTCAGTCGTGAAGCGAAAAAATCCAATGATCTCTTTAAAAATTTCATCGGTGATCTTGCAAGCTTTTTCAATATTCGCGATTTCTTTTTTATTTTTTTGAAGAGCCATATTTTCTATCTAAAAATTCAAACAACATAGCAAACTCTGCTGGACGAGGACAAAAAGCAAAATTATGAGAATAAATTTTTTCTTTCAGTTCATCTACAGAGATCCAGCGAACTTCAGCAACTTCGCTTTTCTGCAACTGTAATGTATTGATATCAATATCTTTTTCAAGCAGATAGACAGAATCAAATTCATTGTCGAGAAATGTACCATTATTTAGAATATCTGCATCCCGAACTACACCAAGACAGATTAATTCGGCCGGACTTATTGTAAGACCAAGTTCTTCTTTTAACTCTCGTAGTGCGGAGGTAATTACAGTCTCCCCTGCTGAGGTGTGTCCAGCAGCAGACGTATCCCATTTATTTGGACTATTTGTTTTTGTCGCGGCCCGAAGCTGAATAAGAAGTTCACCCTTTGGGTTCCGTATCCATACCGCTCCGGCTGTGTGCCAGTAGCCTTTCTTGTGCGCATCATCTTTTGAAACTATTTTCCCAGTATTTTCACCCTGTTCATTAAATACCTCAACCATCTCATCTTTTGCTTTCCCCCATCGCCAGCCTGGTTTTTCTCCTGTCTTATAACAAATGATTACAAGAAATACAGTGAGAATATAGATCGTTGGAAAGAATCCCATCAAAAAATCAGAAGTTGAATACTGCTGAGAGTCGATAAAAAAAGAAGTTGTGAGCGCAGCAAAAATATACATGGCCAAAATCGCCCAGCCTTGCCATGTTGCGGGGTACCATCCCCAACCATACTGTTTTGCTTTAAACCAGTATTTCTTTTCCATGTCTAAATACTATAACACAACCCCGCGGCCGGAAGGCCGCGGGGTTGTGTTTTGTTCCTTGATTCCTGTTTGTTGTTTCCCTACTGCCAAAGACCAAGTATGAGTCCAAACATAATAAAGAGAAGGAGTTGGTATCCAGATTGAATGCCAAACTTTGTCCATGCAACTCTGCGAGGATCATTCGTCCACATGCACGTGCTTGCGATTGTTGGCATGATGAACGCAAGCCAGAGGAGAAGAGAGTAAATAAGTACGCCAACTGGAACAAGAGCGATAGTGTATGTTGCAAGCGCCCAGATTTGAAAGAGCACGAGAACAAACTGCACAAGATAGAGCGGCCCTGCCTTTTTCTGCATTTCCTTACGCTTTGCCTCATCCAGCTTATCAGCGCCGTAAATACGCATCCATACCTTTCCGAAGAGTGGACCGTACCAAATAAAGCCGAGCACCATAGCAAGCACCGCACATACGATTACTGCCCAATAATTGATTACCATATAGAATTACTGACTAACCGAATAATGTTATAAGACCTTCCCCTATTATCCCCCAATTAAGCCTCCTTCTCAAGGTCAAGCGAACAGGAGTTTATACAGAAGCGTTTCCCAGTTGTTGCCGGTCCATCGTCAAAAACATGGCCTAAATGGGCACCGCAATTGGCGCAGGTAACTTCAGTGCGTGACATTCCGTGTGAAGTATCCGTTTCCATTTTTACTGCGCCTGGCATAGCCGTATCAAAACTTGGCCAGCCAGTGCCAGATTCGAATTTGCTATCTGAAGCAAAAAGTTGGGCGCCGCAGACCTTACAGTTATATTTGCCGCGCGCATGTTCGTTTACATATTTGCCAGTAAAGGGCGCCTCTGTACCCTTCTCTTGAGTCACCCGATATTCTTCCTCGTTTAATTTCTTTTTTAGTTCGTCTTTGTTCATATAATGCATAGTATATCCCACTATGGTATCTTCATTAAATTGGACACGTGGCGGAACTGGTATACGCGTACGTCTCAGAAGCGTATGGAG
>CAZRTW010000072.1:0-3238 GCA_964603145.1 uncultured Candidatus Saccharibacteria bacterium
CTGGCTGGCCTTCGTTGTACCACTGGTCACGACCTGTGAGCATTGTGACCTCGCATATTGCATTATGGGTTTCGTAGAAACATTCAATATCCGGAGTATTTGCCGGCGCAGTAAATGTCGGCTCGTTATCATCTCCTACAGGATAGTTGGGTTTGATCTGCAGCGCATCGTTTAGAGCGTTTAGTCCGAGCGACACATATTTCTCCAATGCAATAGGCTTGTCTTCTTCTTGGAAAATATTCTCAAGAGCCGCGATGTACTCTTTTATCTTTTCAACATTTTGAGAGATGTTGTGATTCTCTTTGTCTTGCAGACTTCTTCGATAGGTACGAAGTTCTTCAGCGTAAGATTTTAGCTGCACTTCAGAGAACGATTCGTATGCTGATCGATGGGCTGGTGAAAGACCGAGTCTGTTTTCATACTCACTTACTTCATCGATAAGTTTCTCTATGATCTCAGTGAGCTTTTCTTTTGTTTCCCACGGCAATTTTGGCTGAGTGATATCGGATACATAATCCAGATATTCCTCTTTTGAAGCGAACGTCTTTGCCTCTGCGCTGTCATGTGCGAGGAGGTTGCTTATTTCAACAGATCTTCGTGGCTCGAGGTCAATGTAAAAACCACCTCCGCGAATATGGAAATATCGTGTCAGTCTAAAGTAACGGATCGCATTATCTCCGTAGTCATTTAAGTTGTTGATCAATCTGTCGACTTCTTCAGCGTCATCGGTTCCAAGATAGGCGATCGCAAATTCGCGGGTATAGTCATTTAGTATCTGTCTCTTTTCCTGTTTGCTTTTACCTTCCATTAAATCTCGCAGGGCAAGCACCTTTTCTGCATATGAATCAATGTCGCGGAAATTCACGAGTGATGGCACGAACAGATCAAACTCGTCTTTGCTTATTCCTTTCGGTTCCTTGCCCCTCGCAATCTCTTTTTTATTCACTCGGTCAATCAAATGCAATGCTCCGATGAAAGGCTTGATGTTATAAATTCCCTCCTCATTGAACTCGTTGCTTTCTGGATTAGGAATTTGCCACTTTATGAAAAATCTAAAATAAACATCACCGATGTCTATCTCGTTTTTTAAGAATGCGTTACCGAGGTCGGTGATTTTAACTTCTCCGGAGGTTTGCTTCGCAATAGCAAGACCCATTTTAGTGAGCGGAGCTACTGATGTTCTTCCTCTGAATCCGAGATCATCTCCGAGTACAGTGGAGCGATTCTTCATGTGTTCAAAAATCTCTTGAGCTTGCTCGAAGCTCATTTTATCTTCGGCTGTTTCGTAATACTCCAACATTGCCTCTGACAAACCAGTTGGTTTGTACAGTCGATTCTGGATCAGCAAAGTTTGAAACTTTACTTGTGCTGCCTCATCGAAAACTTCGCCCTCCATCTCTTTTAAGACATTGAGAAAAGGCTGAATTCTTTCAGGGTTTCTTACAGTTGTTGATAGTGACCAGATTCTTTTCATAAAATTAATTCGTCACGCGGCAATAAAACACTCTTTCCGAGTTACCGGAAGCGTCACTTTTGCCTGTGGTAAAGCCTTTATAATCTCTTTCAAAGGTGTCGACCTTGCCCCTCATTCTTAGGGTTTCCAATATCCACTTATCCGAAATTGTGGCGTTTGAGCGGCTATTTTTGCTCTCAGCGGTGTTATTGTACGACAAAAGTATATGTTTTGTCTTGGCGTTCAAAATTAGATCACGGAATGCCTCGGGCGCGCTTTTTAGACAGTATTTGCTCTTAAGGTGACCTCTTTCTTCCATTTTCTTTGCCACTCCTAGCACCTTCGGCTTTTTCCAGGTAACCACATTCTCGAGCAAGTGATAAGAGTCGCCATACTGACGAGAGTTGTAAGGAGGATCGATATAAAGCACATCGCACTCGATTTCCTTTATCAATTTATTTGCGTCTTTGTTATAGACCTTATTGTTTTGGTTGTTGTGAACATTAATATCAGGGACCATCAGCTTTATCTCCTGAGTGGTATCAAGGGTCTTTCTGTAGGCTTCGTAATGTCCCACTGTATTTGCCACTCTATCCATTGCGTATATCAATGAAGTAAGCAGGATCGCTTTTTCTTGCGCCGATACTTGGAGAGTCTCTATTTCCTCTCTGATTGCACCGATCTTCTTTGCGTTTTCAGGAGTAAAGTATGTGCCGCCGAAGTTCTTTGAGATGTAGTTCTGACCAGATGTCTTTAGATTATTTAAATGGCTGATCAAGCCTGTGATTCTTTCAGTATCGTATGTGGTAGTTTCAAGCCAGCACTTCAAGCTCATGTAGCTGCTACCCAAGAGATCATTAGCAATGACCTTTACTCCTGGCCGGCTGAAATGATTCGCAACAGCACCAGTGCCGGCGAAGATATCACAAAATGATTGATACGATCCGCATTTCTCCGCAACGATATCAGAAATAAATCCGAGCAACTTTGACTTATTTCCAATGAAGCGGCGATTGTTGATCTGGAGTCGCTGATCAAAAGTATTGGCCGTTCTTGTGAGCGGAAGAAGATTGCCCTCTTTGGTTACGAGCTCAAATCGGCTTCTAACAATTCCGGTAAGTCTGCCCCTAATCTCTAAATCTTTATTTTTAACGTAGATCGGTTGATAGTCGGTATTCGCCGGCTGGAGTCGATAAACATTTCTTTCCCAATAAATTCTTTTGAGGGTTGCTTTTCCGTTTACTAACGCGACTCCAATTCCACCATCCTCAATTTTTGGCTGTTCGCAAATCACTACAATGTCGCCATTGAATATTTCATCACCCTGCATACTGTGACCCTGCACTCTAAGCGCATGATGTCTTTTATTTCCGACCACGAATTCGCGGGGAACTTTTATTAGCTCCGGTCTTTCTACTGTTGCGATCGGCGCGCCTGCAGCGATCAAACCTAAAAGTGGAATCTCTACGAAATCAGAAATCTTTTTTTCTTTCTTTATTTCAATCGCTCGCGCGTAGTTTTCTCTTTTCTGTAAATGTCCTTTGTGAATGAGTGCATTCACATGCTGATGAACAGTTGATACCGCAGAGAGTTTTAGGCCTGAAGCAATTTCTTCAAGCGTAGGAGGAAAAGAATTTCTTTTTATGAAGCTCTTTATGAAATCTAAAACTTTTTTTTGTTGTTTTGTAATAGGTCTCATAACACAGCAATAATTCGAAAATTATCGATATAATGAGTATACCGAAAATATACCGAAAATGCTATGTAAACTGTGGAAAACTATTT
>CAZRTW010000073.1:0-3202 GCA_964603145.1 uncultured Candidatus Saccharibacteria bacterium
AATTACGGAACTAGCCAATACTCACTCAACAATTCAACTGGCACACTTTCCGCGCCATATGGTTCAGGATCTGTTCAGATGCAGGTCAGCAATCTTCAACCAAACACCACGTACTATTTCCAGCTTGTAACCATGGGTACTGGCGGTACAAATTACGGAAACACGCTCTCTTTTTATACTGGCAATAGTTACAATCAACCAACATACAACCAAATGACTGCAATCACTTCGATTGCAACAAATATTGAACCAACATCTGCTCGCCTAAACGGTGTGGCTTCAATTTCAAATGGATTTGCGACAACATATTTTGAATATGGCACATCATCTGCATTTGGATCACAGACTTCAGCACAGACAGTAATTCCAAATACTGTAAACAATTACTACGACAGTATCCCTGTATCTCCAAACACAACGTACTATTTCCGCATTATCGGTATGACAAATGGGCAGAAATTTACCGGAGAAACTGTGGTATTCACAACTCCATCTAACTCTACATACACATATGTTCCGCCGACGACAACAACTGTTGTAACAAACAATCCTGGCACAGGGACTGGTACGGCACTCGCATCTCTCACTGTGGTAAACCAAAGTGGAATGATCACTCCCGGAAATGCAGTAAATTACTCTGTGAATTATCAGAACATTTCAAACGGCTCGCTTAATAATGCAGTTCTCAATGTCATTCTTCCAAAGGGTCTCGTGTATCAGCATTCTTCAAATGGCGTACCGACAACAGACAATACTGTAACCGTTATGCTTGGTACTGTTATGCCTGGACAGAGCGGAACACTCTTTATTTCAACAATTGCAGAGGCAACCATCACCGACGCAAATAACATGGTCGCAGAAGCTGTACTTGCCTTCACAGCGCCGTCCGGCGCACAGGACAGCGCGATTGCCTACGCTCTCAACAACTGGAACGGCAACATGTATGTCGGCAATAACACTAACCTTGCCGGCCTTGCACTCTTTGGTGGTGGATTCTTCCCTACATCGCTCCTTGGCTGGATTCTTCTCATCGTTGTTCTTCTCGTCATCATTTTCATTGCCCGATACTTCTTCCACGCAACACAGCCCGTAGCACGACCAGCAGAAAATCATGTGTATTATCGAAATCCAGTTGATTCACATACTGTTGATGGAGTGCATCCTCACTAAAAATATATAAATCAAAAGGCGGGCCGTACGGCCCGCCTTTTGATTTAGATTGTTGTAATCGCTCTAAAATTTCCGCGAAACATTGGTGAATCACCTACCCCTTCTCCAAGCTCGCCCTTCATAAGAACCACATCATTTTTTTCTTGGAAAACTCCAATCTCATCTCCTGCACCTGCATACCAGCATTGCACACGTGTGATTTCGTTTTCATTTCTGAATTCTCCACCGATTCCACGTTCACTGTTTCCCACCACTTTGCAGGTTCCAGTATAGACACCAGCCGGATATGATCTGCCCTTTACCTTAAGTGTCACAGCCATTTTGGGATTACCAGAGGGATCTTCACCAAAAGGAATAATTGTCCAAGAATATGCCTCAGGGTCGGTCGGTGGACGATAATTTGTAATTAATTCTTGTGGGCGAAAAACAACATAGACCGCAAGGCCAACAAAAATAAGGATAAAAATAATGAGAATTTTTTTTCTAGACATAGAGGAAGTATATCGTGAAAGAAACAAAACTACGACTTGTTTTCGACTGCATGTCTTGCTATAAGACCCCCTTTCATTCCAGATAGTATTGGAAGAAATTTTTTTACAAGGTGGTCAGAAACCTCAAAAAGCTTAGTAATGTCTTTTTTGGAAGTCATACTGATTGGGACACAGAGGTACATATTCTCGCCGTTCCATTCCAGCGAGTAACGTGATGCTTTGTCGATCCAGTAGGCCATCATATCTGGCGTAAAGAGCTGAAGGACTTCGATCTCGAAATCCTTTCTGACAAGCACAGTGAAATGCTTATTAAAATCACCTTCCATTTTGAGCTTGATGAGATCAGAGAACATTGGATACCCGCCAGATGGATATCGATTGGATTGAAGGAAAAGCGGTGGAAGTGGTGTCTTCATCTCTATAGAAAAAACAGTAAATGAATACCGACTTGCGTTTTTCCCACGGCCCACAGTATATGAATATGAATAGAAAGCGAATGGTAAGCCATTCCTCTCTCCAGCAATGATATTGCTCGCACGACGACTGTGTCCAATGTTAAAAATGCGGCCCACTCCATACGGGCCCGTGTCTGCAAATGTATATCCGTTCGTCTTTGCAAATTCCTTTAGAAATTCAATAAGAATTTTTGAGGACATGGATGAATACGCAAGAAGAGGCCAGACCCATGGCAGGAAGTAGAGAATACTAAACGGAGCCCCAAGCACGGCGAGCGCTACATCGATTCCGATCACTATCAGTATGATTCGAATGAAATATCCTTTACGTTTGATGAGGAGTGCTTTCGTACTTGCAGCAGCGTCTATTATCTCCCCCTCAATAAGATCTTCTTCCTTTGTTGTACCCATGCTTATGAAATTAATTTTTCTCGTAATTCTTTTACTCTTTTTTCAGTGAGCGTCGAGTATGGAAACACAGGAATGTCCGGTGCTATTTCTGCTTCGAGCTCTCGGATAGAAGAGACAAGTTCCTTTTGATTAAGTTTATCTGTCTTGTTTAAAATAATGAATGCTGGAAGACCGGCATCACGCAAAATTTCCAATATATCGCGATCAAAATCCGTCAGCCCTACCTTGGCATCAAGCACAATCGCCACACGCAAAATTCGAGCTTCTTTGTTAGTAAGATAGCCGAGAATCATCTCACGGATTTTCTCGCGGGCTTCTATACCCAACTTAGCAAAACCATATCCCGGCAAATCAACAAAGTAATATTTTCCATTCACATCATAGAAATTAATTTCTGTTGTCTTCCCTGCTTTTTTACCGGTACGAGCGAGACCTTTGTTTGATCCAACAAGCGTATTTAAAACACTCGACTTGCCTACGTTCGAGCGGCCAACAAAGGCAATTTGGGGAAATTTGTCATATAAAATATGATCCTCTCCGACGACACCTTTTTTAAATTGGGCAGATTTTATTTTCATTGTACTAATCGATTATGCAAGAAAGAGCGTTATCGGCCCCATATTGGCAAGAACCAGCATGTACTTCTCCGATAGCAAAAACGGTACATCCATAGCC
>CAZRTW010000074.1:0-3197 GCA_964603145.1 uncultured Candidatus Saccharibacteria bacterium
TGTCCTCAAACTTAAACCAGAAAAACACGACGCGATCATGGAGGAACTCTTCGGCGTCCTTCTCGACAAGGGCGTAAAAAATGCTCTTAATTTAGTTGAGAGTATGGGCAATCCTCACGTAGATGATGATTTTCATCGTTTCCTCGTGCAGTATCTTCAGTCCACAGGAAAACTTCCGGGGCTTAAGGAACAGACGCCACTCTTTCGTGCACTCGACTGTACGCTCTTTGAAATTATGCTTCCGGAGGTAGACGAGAGTAAAAAGAAAGGTCTCAAAGAACTTCTCTCCATGATGGAGCAATTCTACGCAGGTATGCACTCTGTCGGTATTGGACGCGAGAATAAGGACCGAAGCCATTTCACCGTGGAGATTGCCCTTTCAAACAAAGGAGAGCAGTTCACAATCTATGCTGCAGTGCCAACACATAAAAAAGATCTTTTTGAAAAACAACTTCTCTCTGTCCAACCTGATGCGCGCATTACAGAAATAACCGACGACTACAATATTTTCTATGAAGGACGTGACACTGCAGTGGCTTCATACGCAAAATTTTCAGAGCACGATATTTTCCCGATAAAAACATATGAATCGTTTGATCACGATCCGATGAACATTCTGCTCAACGCTTTCTCAAAAATGAAAGCAGAAGGGGAAGGTGCGGCTATTCAGTTTGTGCTCTGCCCCGAAGATGATTCACTCATGCACCAGTTTCATTTGGTGCTTGAAGATGTGAAAGCAGGATACTCCGTAAAGACTGCACGCAGTCTCACTCGCCAGATTGGCCATGAATTTTTGCGTGTTGGTAAGGAATTGGTTTTTGGCAGTTCTCTCGGCAAAGTGAAGGAGGAAACGGACCATAAAGTAAATGAGCGCGCCGTTCAACACATCACAGAAAAACTAAAGTCGACACTTATGGCTACAAATATCCGTATTGTGGCGAGTGGAGAAACACGGGAGCGCTCTCAGCAAATCCTCTCCGAGCTCGAAGCTTCTTTTAACCAATTCACGGAAGCAGGCCGGAATAGTTTTAGTTGGCACCGCATGCATGGAAGTGATCTCCAGAAACTTCTCCATGAATTTTCGTATCGCCTCTTTGAATCATCGGAAAGCATGCCGATGAATTTGAAAGAACTCTCAACCATCTTCCACTTCCCATATGGAATTTCAAAAATGCCACTTCTCAAGCAAACAACAGCAACAATGGCGCCAGCTCCTGTTGGCATGCCAACCGCTGGTGTGGCGCTTGGAACCAACAATTATCGCGGGGAGTCTAAGAAGATTATGATGGGCAAGGAGGATCGTGTTCGTCACTTCTACGTAGTTGGTCAGACAGGTACTGGTAAGACGACGATTCTCAAGAATATGATTGCCCAAGATATCGCAAACGGCGATGGTTGTTGCTTTATTGACCCGCACGGCACTGATATTCAGGACATTCTCTCGTACGTGCCAAAGGAGCGTATTGATGACGTCATCTACTTTGATCCAGCGTACACAGCGCGTCCAATGGGCCTCAATATGCTTGAGTACGATCCAAACTATCCAGAGCAGAAAACCTTTGTGGTGAACGAACTTATCGCCATGTTCAACAAACTCTTCGATATGAAGACCTCTGGCGGTCCGGCTTTTGAACAATACTTCCGTAACTCGGCGCTCCTCGTTATGGAGCATCCAGAGTCTGGTTCAACACTCCTTGAAATCGGCCGTGTGCTTGCGGACAAGGCGTTCCGCGATATGAAGCTCGCACACTGTAAGAATCCGATCATTAAGCAATTCTGGGAAAATGCAGAACGCACGAGCGGGGAACAATCGCTTGCAAACTTCGTGCCATACATCACTAACAAGTTTGATGTGTTCGTTTCGAACGACATCATGCGCCCAGTTATTGCCCAGCAACATTCAGTCTTTAATTTCCGAAAGATAATGGATGAGAAGAAAATCCTTCTGGTGAATCTTTCAAAGGGACGTCTTGGTGATATAAACGCAAACCTCATTGGTCTTATCTTGGTTGGAAAAATTCAGATGGCAGCGCTCTCTCGCGTTGATATGTTCGGCCAGCCGATGAATGACTTCTATCTCTACATCGACGAGTTCCAAAACGTTACGACCGACTCGATTGCCTCGATTCTCTCTGAAGCGCGTAAATACCGTCTTTCACTTAACATTGCCCACCAGTACATTCATCAATTGCAGGATAAGATTAAGGATGCAGTGTTCGGTAACGTGGGCTCGCTCGCCGTATTCCGTGTTGGTCCAGATGATGCTGCATATCTCGCAAAACAATTTGAACCGACATTTACCGCACCGGACATCATCAAGCTCGAAAACCGAAACGCCTATATGAAAATGCTCGTGAACGGTCTACCAGTAAAACCATTTAACATTGTGACCTTCGCACCACCACAAGGGATGGATGCGATTGTGCCAAAGATCAAAGAACTTTCATATCTCAAATTTGGTCGCGATCGACAGGAAGTCGAAGACGAAATCATGGCTCGCTACAATTAGGGAGTGTGATATAAAAATGACCGGTGTACAAACCGGTCATTTTTTGTTAGTATCGAGGCACTATTAGCTAAATATTTACAGCATATATGCACGAAAAGTCACTTATTATTATCAAACCAGATGCTATCCAGCGTCGTCTTGCCGGAGAAATCCTTCGCCGTCTTGAGCAGAAAGGCCTCAAACTCATTGGTACAAAAATGATGTCACTCCACGATGCAAAAATCGAGGAGCACTACGCACACATCAAGGATAAGCCATTCTTCCCCGGTATCCGTGATTTCATGAAGTCTACTCCGGTCATTGTTATGGCTTTTGAAGGCATTAATGCAATCTCCGCAATTCGTCTTTTGGTTGGGCCAACAAAGGCATGGGAGGCAAACGCGGGGACTATCCGTGGTGATTTCTCTCTTTCAACACAGTCAAACCTTGTTCACGCATCAGACAGTGTTGAGGCAGGTGAGTCAGAGATCAAGCGATTCTTTAAAGATGATGAACTTTTCATGTACGATCGTGTCGATACAGATTTTGTGTACGCAGAGCACCGTAAATAAAGAAAAAAGCCCGCTTTAAAGCGGGCTTTTTTCTTGTAAAGTGGATTTCGGAAACGACAGAGTTAAAAAAAGCTGTAAAGTGTTTCTTGCTGAGGGAAAAATATCGTGCTCTTTCGAAAAAAGTCTTGCGAGATCTT
>CAZRTW010000075.1:0-3061 GCA_964603145.1 uncultured Candidatus Saccharibacteria bacterium
GCGCGGAAAGTGTGCCAGTTGAATTGTTGAGTGAGTATTGGCTAGTTCCGTAATTAAAACGATAACTTGTTACACTACTGCATGATCCGTATACTCCGTAGCCACAGTTGATGTAGCCGTTCAGTGTTGCGCTATATGAAGTGATGTTTGTCGCAGAATTTGTTGTGATAGCACCATTTCCACTTTGTCCGTATCCACCATCAACAAAAACAGTTGTTGAGGTTTCTGTACGAGCGCCGGAGTAGTCATACCCAACGATAGTATAGGTTGTTGTTTGATAGATAGGACCAACGTACATGGAAGTGCCATACACAACAGAGTAATTTGTGTATGTGCCACCAGAGAGAGCGAGTGACTGACAACCTGATGTATTGAGTGTAAGTGTAGTCGAGCCACCATATGAAACATTTGCCGGAGATGGATAGAAACTGTTAATGTAACAATTTCCGTAAGCTTCCGTCTTGGTTGATGTTGCCAAAAAAGCTCCTAGGACGGAGAGGGCAAACACGACTGCGATAATAAAAGCTTTGTTTTTCATAATTGATGGGAATAGACAATACACGGCTGCGACGCTTGCCGTGCTCTTAAAGGAGGTACTATCATCACATTTATATATTGTTTTCTATGGGTTGTCAAACAGGTTCCGCAGAGCGCTTTCCTCAACATGATACGCATAAAAATCTGCTGACTTTTTGCCCCTCCTTACAGGAGCAGTACACCTTTTGGATACTTTGGTTCGAGTACTCCCAAAGTATCTCAAGAAGGTCTTGCGCTTGGGTCCCTTACCCAAGCTCACTGCGCAAGGTCCTGTTGAGGAAAGCGCTCTGACTCCATGGAACCAACGCTTCTTGCAGAGCGTTGGAATGCTTAAACTCAAAAGGTTGTGTTACAATCTGCTTCTATTAATAGCAAAACTATCATTATATGAAGGCAACACTACATACCAATCAGGGCGACATTGAAATTACTTTTACGGAAAATACTACTCCGAACACCGTCGAAAATTTTGTGAAGCTCGCAAAGGAAGGTTTTTATGACGGTATAAAATTTCACCGCGTTATTAAAGATTTCATGATTCAGGGTGGCGATCCTCTCACTAAAAATGATGACATGAAGGACATGTGGGGAACAGGAGGCCCGGGATATAAATTTGCAGATGAGATTACGGCAGAGAATAACAACAAAGCAGGCTCTATTTCAATGGCAAACGCTGGCCCAAATACAAATGGGAGTCAGTTCTTCATCAATGTTCGTGACAATAACTTTCTCGACAGCAAGCACACTGTTTTCGGACATGTGACAGGAGGAATGGATGTAGTAAAGAAAATTGAAGGAATAGAAACTAATCATATGGATCGCCCAATGGAAGCTGTGGTCATCAATAGTGTAACTATTGCTTAACACATGTCGTACTTTGCGTACATTCTCAAATGCGCTGACGATACGCTCTACGTCGGTTCGACAAATGATTTACCAAAGCGACTTCACAAACATAATCATTTAAAGTCAGGCGCGCACTACACAAAAATTCGTCGGCCGGTTGAACTTCGCTATTTTGAAATATGCGCGACATACAGCGAAGTACGCGCCCGTGAAGGCGCACTCAAGCGCCTCACCCGTCCGGAAAAAATGAAGCTCGTCGGTAAGAAGGCGATTGATCCAGCGAGCGCTGGCCAAAATACTCCGCTTAAAAAAGGAGTTTCAAAAAGCTTAAAGATGTGCAAAAAATATCTTGGCAAAAAAGTTTCGATCGTTATCGATCAGGCGTATGGCACGTACTATAAGAATGCGAGGTACACCTCGAATTATGGTTATGTTCCGAAGACATCCGCGCCTGACGGCGCGGAACTCGATGCGTACTTCCTCGGGCCCAAAATTCCTCTCAAAAAAGCCGCGGGAACCTGTATTGCAATCATCCATCGACTAGAAGATGACGATGATAAACTTATTGTAGTGGAAGAAGGGAAAGCTCTTACTGATGCACAAATTGAGAAAGCCGTGCACTTTCGCGAGAAGTTTTTTAAGCATACAATAGTAAGAGAATGAATCAGACGATCGTAGACTATTTGAATACACAACGAGTGGCAGTACTTGCCATTGAAATGATGGACGGTTCTCCACATGGAGCAACAGTTCATTTTGCACACAGCGAAAATCCTTTTGTTTTCTACTTTGAAACCAACCGAAACTACAAAAAAAGCGAACCACTTTTTGGCAGGGAAAAAAGTCGAGCCTCACTTGTTATTGGAACAAGCGAGACTGACATGAAAACATTTCAGCTTGATGGTCTCGTCGAGCGGATGACGGAGGAAGAACGTCCAGAATTCGATGCCGTATACCTTGCTAAATTTGGTGAAAAGAAAAAGAAGTTTGAAGACGCGGAGTACGTTTTCTTTAAGTTTACGCCTTCATGGTGGCGGTACACAGATTTTCGAGCGCCAGAAGGAAAACTTATCCTGACTTCAAATTAAGGCTCCTACAGTTGTTCGGGTTTTCAAAAAGACAGTTTTACTGTAATGTACAAGCACATGCAGAACGAATATATAGTCATTCTCTTTTATAAGTTCGTAGACATCGCCGACCCTGAGGCGGTTGTTCGCGAGCACAAGGCAAAATGTGCAGAGCTCGGTATTAAAGGCCGGATGCTTGTTGCCGAGGAGGGGATTAACGGTACTTTTGAAGGTACCAAGGAGGCAATTGAGGGATATAGAGAATTTCTTAAAACCGATCCTCGCTTTGCCGACATGCCCATCAAGGAGAGTGCGGGTACCGGAATCGCGTTTTCAAAACTCAAGATTAAAGTTCGTCCTGAGGTAGTCACGCTCGGCGCTGGCCGTTTTGATGTAGCAAAAGAAACTGCTCCGGAACTTAAACCAAGTGAACTTCACGAATGGTACAAAAACAATGAAGACTTTATCGTGCTTGATCTTCGAAATGATTTTGAAATTGAATCAGGGAAATTTGATCGTACGGTAGATCCAAAACTCGAACACTTCCGTGATCTTCCGCAGAAAATTGAGGAGCTTAAGGTGTACAAGGACAAGAAAGTAGTGACAGTCTG
>CAZRTW010000076.1:0-3061 GCA_964603145.1 uncultured Candidatus Saccharibacteria bacterium
GGCCAGTTTTGCCAGTGCAGACTGACTCATATGTAGGGTTTAGTGTTGTTCCACCCGTGTAGCCTGGCTCTACTGAAACAACTCCCTTTAGCATCTGAAAGACTGCTTCCGTACACCAGAAGCATCCCCCACCGAAAACTATTGTCTGTATATCTTCCATAACCTAAGTATATCCTACAAAAGAAAAAGCGTTGCTCACATAATGCAAGCAACGCTCTTTTTTGTATAACCCTTAAAACAAAAGAAAAGGGCCCTCAAGTCACCGGATAGGATAACCATTTACATGATATATATAGCGGCAAACCCTTGGGCCCTAACACAACCTACCACTCGATTATTAAAATACCTTAATTTTAGGGGTGTGTCAACAATTGGCTCGGCGGAGTGCTTTTGAGTGTTCCAAGGGCACCCATAAATTTCTGGTGAAATTTTGGTCACGCTCGAACCATCGTTCTGCGCGAGGCCCTGAGAACACACAAAAGTACTCGGGCCTCGGTGGGGATCAACGCTTTTGCAAAAGCGTTGGAATACCTTAATCCAAGAAACCAATCAGCCTTTCATGAAATACTTCTTTCGAAGATGCATCGAGAACGATCCTGCCCCAATTACGAGGAGGCCTGCAATGACAAGCGCGAGCGGCCAGCCAAGACTATCGGAGAAGAATTCTGCCGTGATCTTGATAATAAAAGCCATAAGATAGATCGTACCAAAAACAAGGAATGGTCGACTCTTTAAGACAACCGAAAGATAGAGTACTGCGACGAGAACAATCGGATAGATGAAATTCCAAATTGAAAATAGTTCTGCATCGAATCCCGAAAGTGCAAAACCTGCAGAGAGGGCGAACAAGAGACCGAAGGCATACAACACGTTAGTAAGCACTACACGGCGAGTGTTCGAAAAAGCGTAACCAAGAAGAACGTGGGTAAGACCAGCCCCAAACATGCAGTATTGGTAGAATTCCCATACATCGGCATACATAGAACTGCCGAGAAGATAGTTAACAAGAGCAAAGAAGAACCACGTTCCAAAAGCGATGCTAAAAAATGTGAGTACATTTTTTTTGAAAATCAGGTCGGACACAAGGTACATTACAAAAAGACCAAGTGCGATAAGCGTGCTACCGCCAAAATTCCAGAAGTCTACGCCATAGTGGTCAAGCACGAAGCAAATGCCAAACGGCATGAGTACCGCACCTAAGAAATGAAATACAGTACTTGCGGTCTTGAGCTTCTCGATCCTTCCGTACACTACGCCAATGATATAAAAAGCAACTGCTGCGCCAAGTGTTACCAAAAGCTGTGTGACAAATGAGAGTTTGTCCCAGTTTTGCGCAATAAGAATAATGATACCGAGAAGAACAATTCCTCCGCCGATGTAATTAAAAACGCCTGCAAAGCCAAGTTTTTTAATTCCTGAATCTTCGTGCACTGGTACTGGAGTTTTGCTCCCTTCATTGTACGCATCATTTAGCTCATCACGGGTCAGTGTGCCTTCCACTCCGATTTGTCGAACATATGCGAATGCTTCATCTTTTGTAGCCATAGTTTTTAAAACTTTATTCTATCCACCCAAGAAAGTGAAAATTACCATAATAATATTCCATTATAATTCCATCGAGATTTATCCTCTGAGAGGTGTTGTGTCCCCGAATATACGGAACTCCATAATCGCGGCCGCCAAATAGTCCAGAAAAAAGACCTCCACGGTTATAATCCCAGTCAGTGACGCTAAAGCCATCTGAAGAAACATTATTTGGGCTCAGGTGAAGCTGTTTCGCTTCTTCAAACGAAATTTTTGTGGCAACCTCTGTTGTTACATTGTAGAGATAAATGTCATGTTCACGGAAAACCACGTTCTTGCGATCTGGTTCAGGAAGGATAATATCACTTTTTACAAGCGTGCCATTTTCAACAGAATACTCCGAGTTGTTGGCATAATAATACCCATTCTGTCCGACGCTAAAGAGAAAATTCACTTTGGGGTGCACGAAGAAACGAGGCAAATAAATACTCAAAACCACGAGAAGTATCAGAACTATAGGAATACATAGTCCCACAATGAGGGGCCAATTTTTCTTCTTCATACCCAAAGTATACTACTTTTTTAGTCTACCCGCCGTATGTAATTCACCAGGAAAGTAAATATTGAAATAAGCAAGATACTGCCGGTTACTGCCACAGCAATAAGCCCATAGATTCCAGCGATCTCTTCCTTGGAACAAACGAGAGACATGAGAAAGCCGTTACTGCAATGAACCGGTGCGTGGGCAATGCTCGCGACAGTGAAAATACTGAAAATGGCGAGTCCCCATCTCCATACCTTGTAAAAATTTGGACGAAGAAAGAGAGCGAGAATTGAAGCGAGAAGGGCATACACAAAAAACTCAAGCATGGCAATTGAACCGAACAAGAACAAGATTCCAGTTAGCAGTCCCAGAATGGTGGTAATAATTATTTTTTGAGTAAGTGATTTCATTTATTTTAATATTCCTTTTGACTTCTATGCTTGATATAAAGAACCATTGAAATCACTAGAGATACTACAACAAATACACTAGTAACTATCAGGAACAGAAACCCAAAAAGTTGGGCATTATCAGCCTTGCTGCAAAAAATAGGAAGAAAAGCATTGCACTCCACTGGAGTATTAACAAGGCTTACAACCGCCAGAAGAAATGATCCGTACAAAATATATTTCCAAATTTTGTATATTCCATTTCGAATTAGAAATGCAACTAGAACGGCTCCGCTTACATAAACCATTAGATTGTATAATGGTTCACCGTAATTTTCTGAATAATGCTGTCCACCAAACCGATACATCGAATATCCGAGGCCAAGTAAAATAAGTGCCGAGATCAGAATAAGAATTTTTTGTCGGGTCAAATTCATTTTATTTCAATTTTTATAGCTATTCTCTTATTTTCAGGGATATTATTTTGGCAAGGCAATATTGCCGGGCTTAGATTTATTAAATTGATAATAGCAGCCATACTGTAGCGATCATGGAATCTTATTTAATAACGCCCTTCGATGGTAAAATCATTTCGCCTAGCAAC
>CAZRTW010000077.1:0-2974 GCA_964603145.1 uncultured Candidatus Saccharibacteria bacterium
GGAATCGAACCTACATCTATCCCTTAGGACGGGACTGTTCTATCCATTGAACTACGGGAGCAAAACTAAAAACACCCCAAAGGGTGCCTTTAGCATACACATTTTTAACTTAAGCAGGAAGTCCGAGGAGTTCTGCAACTTTTGGTTTGTTGAATCCAACAATGAGTGAGTCATCGATACGAATGACTGGCACGCCCATCTGCTTTGTCATATCAAGCATTTCCTTTCGCTTTACTGGATCTGCACCGACATCAAATTCATCGTACGCAATATTATTCTCTTTAAAATATTCTTTTGCCATGTGACAGAAGTGGCAGGAAACAGTCGTGTAAATTGAAACTTTGTGCATAAGTACTTCCCTTTCGGTTTAACTGATAATTTGTAACTCCATTGATTATACCAAGCTCGTCAAATATTTGTAATATTGACACTTTGTGTCGTAATTCAAAACGCTCAAATTGAATAATTATATAAAAATGCTATTATCACAAAGCATTTTGGCTCTATCGTCTAACGGTTAGCTAAATGATACATGGGATGTATCATTTAGAGCCTTCTCAACCTTGAGAAAAGCCCAAGATGGCACAGAGTATGTTTGCAAATAAATAACGGCTCTATCGTCTAACGGTTAGGACACGGCCTTCTCAAGGCTGTAATCGGGGTTCGATTCCCCGTAGAGTCACAACAGATTGGGTTATTTGTCAATACACAAATCCCTTATAAAATAAGGCTTATTTACCAATTTACTTGCCATTTTTGTGTATAAGATGTATTATTTGGAAAGATGTCAACAGACGAGAAAAAGCCCGAAATGGAGGAAACTCCCGACTATAAAAAGCTCACGCAGGAATTCGAGCGTGAGTATGTTGAATTTTCTACTGTCGTTGCCGAGGAGAAAAAGAAATTAAAGAAACTCCTTGAGGAGAAATAATATGCGAAAACACGAACATGGCGAACCAGCCTTCCCTACCCAAGAAACTCGGGATAATAATTTCGAGAACGCAAAGCAGTTTCAAGGAAAGGTAGAATCAGGAACAATGAATGCTGCTAAAGAACTCGAAGGATACAACGAGCTTGTTAATGCTGGATGGATTAAAAAGGAGCACAAAGAAGCCGTCAAGGAAAGCCAAGAGCGCGTTCAAAAAAGCGGAAAACGATTTGGCAAATATCTTCTCCTTGCTGCAGTACCAGTTATCATGCTCGCCTTTAAGAGTTCAAAATTTTCAGAACAGGCTAGCGCAATGAGCACAGATGATAAAGACAAGCTTGAGTTTGTTAAGCAAGGTACTCCTCCTATTGTCTACACGGAAGACTCTACAGAAAATGAAACTCCGGCAAAAGTTGCTCCAGTCGCTACTCCAAAATCTGCAAATTACGCGGAGGCTGTAAAAACTACGTCTACCGAAGCATCACACACTGGATCTGTAAAAGAGTTTGCAGACAAGGCACTCAGAATGAAAGGTAACCTAAAGGACTGTAGCGGTTTTACTGAAACATACGCAGAATTATTCGGTCATCCTGAACTCAAAGGCATGCTCGCAAACGAACAAGTTGCATACATGAAGGGACACTGGCATGTAGTTGACGCACAAACTGCAAAGAAAATGGCTGAAGCTGGACACCTTGTCATTGCAGGATTGAAAGAGAAAGGCCATGGCCACACTATTGCAGTTGTCGGTGGTTCTGGAGAAACTAAAGATGGAATTTTTTATCCCAATGTTGAAGGTGGTGGTATGAGTAGAGGCGGTCGTAGTGACGGATCTAAAACAGCCGGCGATGTATTTAAAGCAAAGAACCGCGCACAAGTTCAGTACTTCACCCCTGATCAAATGTAGCAGTATCAAAAAAACCGCCGAATGGCGGTTTTTTTGATTACATTTTACGCTCTCCAATCGGATGAAGGTGCGCTGCAATACTCATTGCACAGGCAATAATAACGAGATTTTTAATTATGTACTGCCCTTCCATTGTTGGAACCAAGAACCCGCTCCATGTAACCTCGGGTATTAAGAAAAGTGGTCCACAAGTTGCAATCATATGAAGGAGAAGAAGGGGTAGAACAATGCGTTCAGCTCCTCTGAAAAGAAAGAGCAGACCGACAAGCATTTCAAACAGACCGAAACCAAGGTAAAACGCTGGGAAGCTCATAAAATGGATCGTATGGTTAAACAGGTTCTCAACCAATGGACCCGCAGGAGAGAGGCCGATTACTTTTAAAATTCCGAACCAAAAAAATACTACAAAAAGCCCGAAACGAGCTACTGGAATTGCCCATCGCTGGAAAAACCGAATCAGAGAATAATCAATGTTTTGAATACTCATGACAAATTTTCTTTGTTCTTTGAAAAATAATTATCGACACTCCACTTCCCTGCGCCTGTTACCACGAGCATTGAAAGCGCCCCAAAAAGAGTCACGTGTGAATACACTGATTCCTTGAAGTAGAAGAATGAAAGCGATATCACAACAAACGAAATAATGGAAACCAGACGAATCTCAAATCCGATGATAAGTAGCACACCGAGAACAAGTTCCACAATACCGGCACCAAGTACCCATAGTGAAGCAGGGACCGGAATTACCTGTGTAAGATTGTAAATTTGCACAACGGCCTCTGAGCCATGCGGATTTAAGAACTTTTCGTATACAGCCAAAAAGATAAAAGCCGTTCCAAGCCCAATGCGGAGAACAAGCGGAACCAGATGCTTTATTCTTCCTCCCATATTCCACGCACCAATACCGAGAATATCATCGAGTCCAGGCCGTGCATTTGAAAGAGAAAAAGCAGCAATTGTTAGAGCAAGAAAATCTAGATTACCAATAAGGTAGCCTGAATGCGCAATACCAACGAAAAAGAGTACGATCGTTGCAAGGTAAACAGGAGTGAGCAAAAAGCCAAGAAGCATCATAAACCCAAGAAGAATTTCTAGAAGTCCAACATTAGGATTGCCTGTAAGTACCGGAGAAATAAACG
>CAZRTW010000078.1:0-1134 GCA_964603145.1 uncultured Candidatus Saccharibacteria bacterium
TTGCAGTATGAAAAACTTCGCCGACAGAATGCTTGAAGCAATCAAGGAAAAAGGTAATCCATGTATTATCGGCCTTGATCCCCGCTTCGAACTCATTCCAAAATCCTTCCACCCTGACGAAAGTGAAGACCGCACAAAAAATGAAATTATCGAAGACACGCTCTTTGCTTTCAATGAATGCATCATCGATTCGATCAAAGATCTCGTTCCTGCAATAAAACTTCAGAGTGCATTCTATGAACAATACGGCGTACCTGGCATGTGGGCATTTGAGCGCACAATAAAATATGCAAAACAAGCTGGCCTCATCGTCGTAGCTGATGCTAAGCGAAACGACATTGATTCAACGGCAGAGGGCTACGCAAATGCTTTCCTTGGCCGTAGCAAAGTTCTTGGAGAAGAGTTCACTGCCTTTGATGCAGACGCACTCACTGTGTCCCCATACCTTGGCCGAGACACAATGCTCCCTTTTGTTGAAGCATGTAAAAAATACGGAAAAGGCCTTTTCATCCTCGTAAAAACAAGCAATCCAGGTTCTGGAGATTTTCAAAACCTTATTTCCGCAGAAACAAATGAACCGGTCTACATGCGTGTAGCAAAAATGGTAGATGAACTCGGCAAAGGAGTCATGGGAGAATGTGGATACAGCTCAATCGGTGCAGTTGTTGGAGCCACCTATCCTGGCGAAGCAGCAATCTTGCGTAAAGCAATGCCCAAAGCAATAATTCTTGTCCCTGGATACGGAAAACAAGGAGGCACGGCGGAAGGCACACTTCCAAACTTCAACGACGACGGTCTTGGCGCACTCATCCACGCCGCACGAAGCATCACCTTCTCACATGAAGATATGATCATGGGCCGTGAATCCTACGGACGACTCGTTCGAAAAAATACTGAAGAGATGATTGCTGAAGTCAACGGAGCGCTCGAGAAGAAATAAAATTCCATAAAAAATCCCCTGGTTTTTTCCAGGGTATTTTTTATTTAATGTGCAAACAGATGAATCAGAGCCCAAAAGAAGTAAAGATGTACAAAAATATAGCAGCAAGTGTTGATGAGACAACAAGGGTAAGTATCCATGCCCTAAAAATCTCCCAAAGCTTACGCATATACAAATTGTTCAAACCACCACCC
>CAZRTW010000078.1:1144-2972 GCA_964603145.1 uncultured Candidatus Saccharibacteria bacterium
CTGTTCCAACACCAGCAATTGATCCCGTGATAGTATGAGTCGTACTAAGAGGGATTTTCCATAAAGTTGCAGGAATGATGCACAAGGCTGCTGAAGTTTCGGCGCAAAACGCTTCATGTGGTCTCATGTGTTTTTTTGCAACCTTGTGAGCAAGAGTGTCTACGATCCTCCATCCTCCGCAAAGTGTACCGAGTGCAATTGCACCGTGTGCTGAAAACACAACCCATGTCGGTATTGAAAAATCTTTCAAATAACCAATTGAAACAAGAAGGGCCGTTATAACACCCATTGTCTTTTGGACATCATTCATTCCATGCCCATAGCTAAATCCTGCTGCTGAAAGAAACTGAAACCACCTAGCATGCTTATCAACGGTCTTTGGATTAACCCTTCTCAACATGCCATTTACCAACCAAAGAATCAGCTTACTGAGACAGAAACCGATAAGTGGTGCGCCAATAATGAAGAATAAGGGTAGAACCCAGCCATCTGGTTTAAGTGCGGTGTAGCTATTCGCATACGCGATAGCCGCTCCAGCAAGCCCAGCCATGAGCGCATGAGAAGAGCTCGATGGTATTCCTTTTCTCCATGTGTACAGATTCCAGACAATTGCGCCGAGAAGCCCCGATAACACAACCGTAGGAGTGATAGCAGAGGATTCAATAATGTCCTTACCAATTGTTTTTGCCACGCCAGAAGTGCCTATGGCCTTGTAAGCCAGAAAATTGAAGCCGGCAGCCCAGAGAACTGCCCAAAATTTATGCGGGAACGCTTTGGTTGCCACAAGGGTTGCCACGGAATTTGCTGCATCGTGAAACCCATTAACGAAGTCGAATATTAATGCAACTCCGATAATAATGATGATGTACGTTGTGATCATCTGTCATAGTTTTTAAAAGTTCAATTATACAATTAGGTCAACGACACTATGGCAAATAAGCACCCAATAATCAATGGGTGTCAAGAATGGAGCATTTAGCTAAAAATTCAATAGTTCAGGCTCTGGTTCGAGTGTAATACCAAATTTTTCTTTTACTTCGCTGGTGATTTTTGAAACAAGATCAGTGAGTTCTGCACGAGTTGCCCCACCTTCATTTACTAAAACGAGAGCGTTCCCTTTATAGATAGAGAGATTACCGAATTTCTTCCCTTTCATACCAAGTGTATCAATGAGAGAACCCGCGCCAACTTTAGAAATTTTTTCGTCCACAGGAAAAACGGCGAGTGCTGGAAATTCTGTTTTTAATTTTTCTGCTTGCTCCTTTGGTACAAATGAATTTTTAAAAAACGAACCGACAGAGGCAATTTCTTTTGGATCTGGGAGTTTGTTGGCTCGAATGCTTATAATCGCCTTTCGAATATCGAGGAGTGAGGCAGCGCGAATATCGTTTTTTGCAAGATAGTCTGCAACGCCTGGATACTGCGGAACATTAGGCAATTCTTTAGAGAGGCGGAGTGTAATTTCCGTGATGATATACCTACCCTTTCCTTCATGCTTGAACATGCTATCTCGATAGCCAAAGCGACAATCCTCGTTGCTAAACACAACAAATTTATTTTCTTTGGTGTCATATGCGCGAAGTGACACAAGGACACCAGAGACGTCTGCGCCGTAGGCGCCGACGTTCTGAATTGGAGTGGCACCCGCCGTTCCAGGAATCGCAGAGAGTGCTTCAATGCCAGAGAGATCTTTTGAAACTGCAAAAGCCACGACATCATCCCAATTATTCCCTGCAGGAATAGCAAGGAGAACCTCATCGCCTTTTTCTTCTGTTTTTATTTCACCAGAGACAAGTTTAAGAAGTGTGATATCGCAGTCACCATCCGG
>CAZRTW010000079.1:0-1097 GCA_964603145.1 uncultured Candidatus Saccharibacteria bacterium
CCTCATGACACTAAATTTGGAGAACACTGCCATCCAAACTGTGACTGTGGAAGATTTATGGAAATCGGCAACAATGTTTTTATGGAGTACAAGAAAAACTCTGACGGTACTTTTTCAAAACTCCCACAAAGAAATATAGATTTTGGTGGAGGACTCGAACGATTGGTTGCAGCAAGTCTTGATAAGAATGATATTTTCGAAATCGATACGTTAAAGGGGATTGTAGAAACTCTTGAAAAACTATCTGGAAAATCCTATTCAGACAAAAATTTTACATCTACTTTCAGAGTGGTGGCTGATCACATCCGTGCAGCAGTATTTCTAATTGGAGATGGGGTGGTACCAACAAATAGTGAGCAAGGATATTTTGTAAGACGGCTACTCCGACGTGCTATTCGATTTTGGGACAAGCTTGGGATACAAGATGCAGGGATCAGTGCTCTTGTTGCACCACTTCTTGAATGTTACAAAGACGCATATCCAGAAACGTATGACAAACGAGATGTTATTGCCGAAGAAATTAAACGTGAAGAAGAGAAGTTTAGAAAAACACTTAAAGATGGTAATAAAGAATTACTAAAAAAACTTGAACAAGGAAATCTTTCTGGTGAAGATGCATTTGTGCTTTTTTCTACTTATGGTTTTCCTATAGAAATTACAGAAGAAATTGCAAAAGAAAAGGGAATCGTTATTGATAAAGAATCATTTGAAGCAGAATTTAAAAAACACAAAGACCTCTCTCGTTCTGGAAGTGAACAAAAATTCAAAGGAGGACTTGGAGACACAAGTGAAAAATCGCTTCAATACCATACCGCAACCCACTTACTTCATAAAGCGCTTAGAGATGTACTTGGAAACACAGTTGGTCAAAAGGGAAGTAATATTACTCCCGAACGACTTCGATTCGACTTTTCTTTTGAACGTAAGATGACCGATGAGGAGAAAAAACAAGTAGAAGATATTGTAAATACGAAAATTCGTGAAGCCCTTCCTGTTCAGAACAAGATAATGCCGAAAGCAGATGCAGAAGAAACCGGAGCCCTTCATTTCTTTGGAGAAAAATATGGTGATCAAGTTTCAGTTTATTATATTGGAGA
>CAZRTW010000079.1:1107-2876 GCA_964603145.1 uncultured Candidatus Saccharibacteria bacterium
GATGCGTTTTCTAAAGAATACTGTGGAGGTCCTCATGTTAAAAATACAAGTGAACTTAAGGGGACTTTTAAAATTCTTAAAGAAGAAGCTGTTTCAGCGGGAGTGAGGAGGATAAAAGCTGTGTTGGAATAATTCAAAGCTTTTGGCTGTTGGCTATTAGCTTTTAGGTTGGGAACTAATATAGAAAATTAGACCTTTACAAAAAGGTAATTTTGTGATATTGTGCACCGCGACCTATGGAGGTCGTTTTAGTTCTATGAAAACCAGACTGCTAATAATCAGTCTGCTGACCCTTGGAGGTGCTGGAGGAATCTGGCAACTTTTCAAATCAGCAGAGAAACCCGAAATCAACCCTAAACCCGTGGCTGTCACCACGACGATCCAAAAACCGAAGTCCGCCAAAAGCTTGGTTCCGGTCAATGAAATCGTGACCGTCAGCCCGCTGGCGTCATTTGACGACGCCAGTAACTTCAACCCGCCACCAAACAACACGAAACCCGACTGAAACCCACCACCATGAAAAACTACATAATTCTGCTCACTCTTCTCTTCAGTCACTTCGCCTTCGGGCAAGCGGTCCAAGTTGTGCCAATTGGCCCGACTCCGATTAGCTACGTTCTGCCGGATCACCTCTACCTGACCACCGCAGAAATGCGCAGTCAAGCTGAGCAGGCTGTGAATAGCATTTCCGGCTACACGTATTCGCCGGACGGTACCCTCCTTGAAGGTGGGGACGGAAATAACGGTTTCTACACCGAGATTGACAACACCAACGGCGTGTCCTCGGAGCAAATCCTTGGCGCCATTAACTCACAAGCGTTGTCCTACAATGTGACGCGCTTGCAGACCGGGCTATGGTTTTATGTGAACTGTTTCGACAGGGATGGAAATCAACTGCTTACGGGCAAGACCCAGTTCGTTCCTGTCCTGCGCGAAACTATCGACGGCGACCGGTGGTTCATCAGCGAAGAATCGCGGAAACTTAAGCTGTCCCTCGTGATCGACAACCTTTCGTTCTTCTTCCCGGGTGCCATCGGCGCTCGGATGAACATTCGCGACGCTGCCGGAAACCGCGTTGCGTATCAGAGTCCGTTCTATCTGGAAGTCGACGGCGATTCACATCGCATTAAACTTCCTGGCGGACTTCTGGACGCACCCGGTGGTGAGATCATTATCACCATACGTCAACCAGACGGTCGGATCGAAGAGGTCGCGTACAACCTCGGTCAGAGGACCGGAAACAATCGGATTGTTCCCATCAACATCCAAGGCGCTGCAAACGTTGAGGGTATCGAAGGAATCTGGCCAGTTGCTCCAACTGCGCTTCGGATCAATATCCCGATTGACCGCGATGGATTCGGAGTGAACCCTGTGCTCGAAACCCGTGTTTCTATCACTAACGGGTTCTACAGGCTCGGTGCCACTACGTCCGATGGTCGTCACGTTCAGTCGGTGAAGGTTTACCGCCTAACTAACGGTCAACGCATCCTGCAAGGTATGTATGAGGTTGCATCACCTAACGTGGGTGGATGGGAGACTGCGATCGCTTTTCCGATTGCAGGGTTGTACCACCTGATCTACGAATTTGATCAGCCAATCCGGGAACGCGATTATCCGGAGCAATATCCGCAAGGGGTCGGTACGGCCGTAAAAGGCGGTTAGTGACAGCAGTTTGGAAAAACACACGAGGCGCGGAAGATTTATCTTCCGCGCCTTTTTTGATATAAAAAAACCCCGCCCGAATCTTTCACTCGATAAGGGTGTCGGTC
>CAZRTW010000080.1:0-2842 GCA_964603145.1 uncultured Candidatus Saccharibacteria bacterium
GCAATAAGCTCGAGCTCGACATAAAAGTTTCCTTCTTCGCCTGGGCGTCCTGGAGTACTTTCTTTTGGAGAGACATTGGTAGAACTTTTAAAATGCTCGTTACCTTTACCTCCTCCTCCGCCGGTGAGAACTTTTATTTTTTCTCCTTCAGAGAGAAGCTGAACCGCCACACCAGTATCCTGATTTGTAACGATCGCGCCGATCGGGAGCATGATTACCATGTCATCACCATTAGCACCATGGAGACTTCCACTTCCTCCCGGCTCGCCGTCTTTTGCGGCAAATTTAGTCACATGACGATACTGAGCAAGAAGATTATTGTTACGGACCGCCTCAATATAGACGTCGCCTCCGCGTCCTCCGTCACCGCCAGCTGGTCCGCCCATCGGAATGAATTTTTCCCGACGCCAACGAACAACGCCGTCGCCACCTTTTCCAGCGGTTGCATAAAATTTGAGTTCGTCCACTAATGCCATATTTGGCTATTATAGCAGATTTTTGCCGTTTTTCCTAATTCGTGTTCTAAAATACTATGCGATGAGCGCTGCTTTCGCGAGTGCCCATGCTCCCTCTTTTGTTTTTGCCACACAAAGAAATCGGCCGTTGTGGCAGAAAACTGCATCTTGTACGCCGGTTGCTTTAACTAGATCTGCATCACGAAGCCCAGCCCACGCCTCCGGAAATGACTTTCGATTCTCAAATCCATATGCACCCTTTGGCACGCATTCAACTTTCCAGAATCCATCAGCCGGACGCGGAGAAATAACATAGAGCGGTTCAGTGTGCGCTCCGAGTGTTTCTTTGAATGGATAATTTTTATCAATTTCAATACAGCGTTTATCAAGCGCATTTTTATACGCAGTTTCTACCATCTCCGCTGCTTCAAGTCCTGCAGCAGCCTGAGTCACTTCACGCATGATTATTTTTTCTACAAACGGGAGCAATTCCATGAACGCCGTATCATATGCTGACACATCTTCTTTCCATGTCGGACGAAGCGCATAGAGCATCGATTGTAGAGAGTATGGGGCAGTTGAATGAATTGATTGCACAAGCGAGTAACCGTTGTCATCGGCATCGATCGGCGCCACGAGACGTGCGTCTACACGTGCGGCAACTTTTGCACTGCCGGCAATATCGTCTCCGTATTTTCGCCACACAAGGCCGAAAGCTGCATATGGAATTCCATTGTCGCGCGTTCCCGCCCCGCCATGCTGATGATGATCAAATCGTTTCTGTCCCGGATCATTTACCCCACCAACATCGATCACGTAGTCAGCAAACTCAATCTCTTTTGGATCGCGTGTGCGCAGGATTGTGCAGTCGCCCTTAAGGAGAAGTCGAAGTGTTGCCGCAGCAAACAAATCATCTGCGTGGAATTTTCCGTCATGTACTACAATTTTTGCTTGTTGTGCGCTCATGTTAATTTTTAGCCTCGCGATCCGTATCCCATTCCTCGCCAAGCTCGATAATAAGATTGATAATTTTCTGTAGAACCATAAAGCCGATTATGAAAAGAAGGATGACGAGAGAGAAGTTTTTGAAATTGCTTGTGATCGCAAATGCTTTTGCCGCGAAAAAGTAGCCGAGGCCAAAAAGCGCTCCGAGCCATATGAGAGACGAAACCATTTCTGCCATGAAATATTTTTTGTAGTTCGCGCCGATAAAACCAGCGACCACCAGTGCCGCATTGTTCACACCATAAATAAATTTGGAAAGCACGATAGACCAGAATGGTTTTTCCCGAAAGTGTGGCAGGAAATAAAGCACTTTGCGTTCAAAATATTTCAGAAGATGGCTATTGGGAAATTTTTCACCAAGGTATGCTCCAAGCTTGTACCCAAGAATTGTTTTGATGACTGCGGCCAACGCTATGAGCATGAGCGTCACCGGCATCGATAAAATTCCAAGGTGCACAAAAATTGCGCCAATGATGACGGCAATCTCCCCTTCCACAATTACAAAGAAAAAGAGTACACAATACGAAAGCACTACATGATCATAAAAAAACGATGAAAATGGATTAAAGAAATGCATACGGCTTACTTAAGTACCTTACCGAGAACCCAGTTGAGGACGGAGATAATGAGGGCGACAATGATTGCGTTCTTAAATGTCGCAATGTGAAATCCTGGGACAACGTACGTGAAGAACCACAAAATGGCACCGTTTAGAACGATGCCAAAAATTCCGAGCGTCAAAATGTTGATCGGAAGTGTGAGAAGCGAGATGATCGGCTTGATTGTGAGATTAACAAAAATAAGACATGCGGCGAGTACAAATGCCACATAGAGCGGAGAGAGCACAAAAAGCGCTGGAAGCATGTACTTCGTCGCAATAATCGCGATTGTGAGAATGAGCCAGTGCCAAACGATTTGCATAGAATTTAGAAAAGCGTGTCGACGACTTCCTTTACAAGCACACCATCTGCTTTGCCTTTCAAGTCTTTCATTACGCCTGCCATGAGCATCCCTTTCTTTGATGGATCGGTAATACCGAGTTCTGTCTGTTTCGCTTTGGCAACAGTTTCTATTTCTTCGCGACTCATGAGCTGTGGGAGAAATGTTTCGATAATGGCAAGCTGGGCTTTCTCTTCGTCAACGAGATCCTGACGGCCTCCTTTCGTGTATTGATCGATAGAATCTTTACGCTGTTTTGACATGCGGGTAATAACGGCAAGTGCCTCCTCGTCATTTAGCATTTCTTGGGGTTTTCGGCCTTTTGCTACAAGCTCGTTAGTAAATGCGGCTGACATACCGCGGTAGACCTCAAGACGAACCTGGTCTTTTGCAAGCATTGCTTCTTTGATTTTTGCCTTAATATCTTCCTGAATCATATGTCT
>CAZRTW010000081.1:0-2713 GCA_964603145.1 uncultured Candidatus Saccharibacteria bacterium
CCGTTTCGCTTCCAGCCCATACGCTCCATTTCTTTTAAATAATGGAGAATATGCTGAATCTGGATTTGTTCGATTTCTGGATCGCCCATGACGAGGCAGAAAATTCGAAGGGCGCTATCGTAACGGACCACAGTGTGGCCCGTCACTTTAAACCCTCTCCAGTTTTTAAATTCTTCTATTGCCTGACTTAATTTCATATTAGCCAACCAAAAAGTCCACCCAGATGCTAATCAAAGTGGACTTCCAGTTGGCCTAATACTTAAAAGTTTTTGGCCATTCCCAAGCTTGGGATACGAGCCCTTTCGAGCTCGTACTGTCATTTTACTCTATCCTCTTTGGACATAGCAAGCCGACAGCTTGGGTAAAAGTCCATTGTTAGCATCTAGCCGTTGCCGGCTTGATCCCTTTCGGGACAATGGAATCATATTTGGTTGTCACTATAATCTATTATAGTGGCTAGCCATTGTCAACGAGGATAATGTATGGTTTAAGTAGAACGCAACTAAAACATCTAAAAAGTCAATAAAAATAAGGGTTTTTTGAGCATAAAAGAGAAAAGTCGCACCGCCTTTTGAGCGATGCGACTGTTTTTCATGAAGAAGGACGTGGGTTACCCCAGTCTTTTCCGCACTTGCTCTAAAAAGCTGACGATTTCCGTATCGAGGACGGGTAGAACCTCATGAGCTCCAATTTCAATAGGCATTGAGACCCTGGGATTCGCCCCCAGAAGCTCCCCTATCGTCATTTTACGCCCCACACGGCCGAACAGTTCGATGCTCGTTTCCAAGCAAAGCCGCGATAAATCCCGAGCGCCTTCGATCGGCAGGCTTGCCCATTCCTCGATCTTGCCGAATGGCAGGATGTAAGGGTACGCGCAACTGTAGCCTTCGGCTTTTCGGATCGGCATGAAGCTGTGATCTGTCGCTTCGCCGAGGACACGTCCGCAATTCGGAATGAATGGGATGAGGTCGTGGTCGGGAATCCAGTCGAGAAGGTTCTCGATCGGATGCACAATGACGAGCTCGCCCCTGAACACATGACCGAGGACAAACTTTGCTCTAGTGCAGCAGAAGCCGATTACAATCGCCGTTACTGTTATCCCGCGATTGGTCAGTTCCTGAAGGACAAAGCGAAGAGTGCCACCACTGAATGCTCCGTCTTCGATTAGAACAACGGAACGGCCAGCGATTTTTCCAGCCAAGTCATCGAATTGCTTTGCGAGCGGTCCGAAGCCAGGACGAGGACCATGCCCGATCAACTGTCCGTCTGTGTTGAACAGCCGGTTGATGTTGAGGAGCAGACCTTCGCTTTTCGGATTCGAGTCAGCGATTTCTGGGCATGTGCTGAGGACCGCTTGCTGACCGAGGTCAGTTATACGGGTATCAACTTGCTCCCAGATTTTGCGCCGGAGTTCGCCCATCTCGATCGTGTCGATCGTAATGCCTGGAAGAGCTTGCTGCACCTTTTGGTACAGGCTCATGTGAAAGCGTTCGAACAATTGATCGTCCGGACGCGGGATGGTGAGGGTCTTCGGGCGGAATGCCTGAAGACGACTCGCTACGTCATAGGTAACCACATAGGTCCCATGACGATCTTGTTGATCATTCTGCATGGGACCTCCTTGTTTATGTTTGTGAAAAGAACGGGCTTGACCCGCTTCTATTTTATATTTTTAGTTGTGCAAATCCAAATTTTAGATTTTACTTTTTCTTTATAAAAACTTTATCTTTTCTTTACTTTTTCTTGAGGCGGTCGATCATCGTTTTGTAACCACCACACCCCTCTTTAAGCCAGCGATTTATCTTTGTGATTGTATTGGCGGAAACCATCTCGTTGCCATTCCACTTTTCCTGAATCTGCGTGAATGACATACCAGCATCAAGCATCTTTGCAATCTCCCATCTCATTGCAAATTCTCGTAGATCTCTTTCACTCATAAGATCACGAGCAAACGCTTTGAATTCTTCCCTATTTTTGAATGCCAGAAAAGCGTCAATCAAATCTGGTGATCCGCGCTCTATTTCGTCCCATATAGCATTCTTTTCTTCGTCTGGAATCATGTTGTACTCATTATACCAAATCTTCTTTTCTAACTACAGTGATCGGATTTTCTTCTGAACTAGCAACAAGAAACTGCTTGTATATCTCCTTCTTTTGGTCGAGGTTTATTTGAGGGTGCGCCAATAAATACTCATTATATTTTGCAGCGATGCCTTCCCATATTGCCACCTCATTTTCTGGATTTTTATCGCAACGGAAATTATATAGAGTTTGCTCTATGGACATAGTCTCAACTTCCCGAAGAATCTCCTTAAAGTTTTTTATTCTTTCTACAAGGTCCATAGGCAAAGATTCATGCCGAGGAGGGCGTGATACGTCAATGTCTGCAATTTTTACACGTCTTATATCGCTCATGATTTTATGGGATCAATGGCATTCGCAGCCTTTCTATAATTACAGTGATCACAATCATTCGAGGCAGACGGCATTTCTCCATCAAGACACTCCTTCATATCAAACAATGCTTTTTCAACCCACGAGCTATCTCCAGTGTAAGGGAGAAGGTCTATATCAAAATCTAGCTTTGCATCGAACGCTTCTCTGTCTGCCTTTCCGTTGCAATAAACAAAGTATCCTGTGTTGGAAACACTAAAGCCCGTCCTTCGAAGAAGCCACTGGTACATTTCCATCTGGCGCTTGTAGCTCATTTGCC
>CAZRTW010000082.1:0-2635 GCA_964603145.1 uncultured Candidatus Saccharibacteria bacterium
CCCTATTTGACAATTTTATATGGAAATGCTATAATCCCCGTACAAAGAAGTTGTGTTCGAAGGAGTCGATTTGACGAGTAGGCAACATTTGTATTTAGCAGAACTAGTAAACAATCATGACTGGAACAATCAAAAAAGTTACAGATAAGGGATTTGGATTTATTACCGCTGAAGGTCTTGCGAAGGATGTTTTCTTCCACGCAAAAAACCTCGTTGGTATTACTTTCGATGAGCTCCGTGAAGGTGACGCAGTATCTTTTGATACTGAAGACTCTCCAAAGGGCCAGAACGCTGTAAACATTCAGCGCGCGTAATCTCTTAGCTAGGCAATAGGCTTTAGCAAAATACAAAACCGCCATCGCATTCGCGATGGCGGTTTTGTATTTTTTCGGCTTTGTATCTCAGCTAAAGCCTAGCGCCTAGTTTCCCTAGTGCCTATTTTTTCTTAGCCTTTTTAGGCTTCTTCGCTTCCTTCTTGTGTGATACTCCTTTGGCCATATCAATGAAAATTTTAAGTATGTAATGCGCACGAGCGACAATCAGAATTATATCACGTACAAAAAGAATGCAAGCGCAATAATGATTCTATAGACGCCAAACGGTGTAAATGTATGTCGCTTGATAAATCGAAGCAAGAATTTTACTGCAAGAAGTGCAAATACGAACGCCGTAACAAATCCAATTGAAAGCAGGATGCCTTCATCTGGATTAAACGAAAAACCTGTCTTGTAGAGATCAAGGAGAGTCGCCGCGGCCATCGTCGGCACGGCAAGCATAAAGGAAAATTCTACGATCGCAGCGCGTGAGAGTCCGAGAACAAGTCCTCCCACAATGGTGGCAGCGGCGCGTGACACACCTGGAATGATAGCAATAGACTGGAATGCTCCTATAAAGAAGGCTCTCGGGTAGGAAAGCGATTCGAGTTCGGCAATAGTTGTAGCCGAAGAAAATTTTTCTTTGTGGAAATATTCAAAAATAATAAGGAGTACTCCCCCTACCCCGAGCGCCCAGAGTACGACACTCGCGCTTCCTAAGAGATAAGTCTTTACAACGGAGTAAAGTGCGAGCCCAAGAATTGCTGTCGGAATAAACGCAATCGCTACTCGTTTGAAAATTTTTGCGTTCAGCAGTAATTTTTTCCAATACAAAAGAAATACGGCTAAAATGGCACCGAGTTGGATGATGATTTCAAAGCTTTTTAGAAATTCTGTTGGGGGAATGCGGAGCGCATCACTCGCCAAGATCATGTGCCCAGTCGAAGAAATTGGCAGGAATTCAGTGATTCCTTCCACAGCCCCGAGTATCACGGCATGCACAGCGTTAAACATGTTTTTAGTATAACTTAGGCACGGCGTGAGTCATAGGCCCAGTGTAGGAGCGCTTGCTTCTGTCGCGGACGGCAAGTCGTATCTCCTTGCCTACAATGCGCTTTGATCTGTCCAATGTGCCGACGGATCGCATTCCAGCGTTTAATTTGACGTGCATCTTCCTTGGGTAATCTCCGACCCATATAATACCGGCAGTACCACTCGAACCATCCTCGCGGATCTTCCTTGGAAATCCAGCCCTTCCGTCTCCATTCGGTAAGCGACTGCGAAGCGTTTACTTTGAAAAAATTTAATTGGGGGTCGCGCGCATTTTGCGCGATACGAGCTTTCTTAAACCATGATGCAGGAAATTCTTTCGTGCAGTCCCGCATGTACACACCTCCAAAAACTCCAAGTTCAAGCATTTCCTTTGGCGTAAGTTCCGGCTTGAAGTCAGGAGCAAAATTCTTTCCTATCGGTTCGCTTAGAATATACCGATACTTTTTCTGCATCTTGTCGTGCACCGTAACTATTTTTTTCATATCTTACTTGAAAGATATTTTTGCGCTTGTCGTTTACGAATGTAGCGAATAAGTATATATATCCAAACTACTGCAAGTAGCGTGTAGTTGATGATCATATACCATTTGTTTGACCACGGTATTCCGTACGGAAAACGATATTCAGAGAGTGGAAAGAGAAACGGTGTGGGATAAAAACTAATCACGTGCGACGGGATATCAATCAAAATGTGGAGCGCCCAGCCAAAGAGCGGAAGCCACGGCTTTTTACGAATTGCCCACACCAAAAGGAATACTGCAGCCCAGATCACTAAGCTGTGGCTATAGTTATAGAGTTCGTGCGGCAATCCAGAGAGTGATGAACGATGAAAGCCGTCACCAGAGAATAACGATGGAAGCGCTGCTAGAAATGTGAGACCGAATGCAAAAAAGTCTGGAGCCACTCCAAGGAAGGCGGTCCACCCAACACTAGAAGCTCTACGGTGAAGTGCGCCGTTTAATCCCTTTGCTCCTACTGCAGCCCATAGTGTGTGTGTGAATATATCCATGTTTATCTGATAGCTCCCTCGGCGCGAAGTTTCTTAATTTTAGCATCGCGTCCGCCGCGATTATACTCCCCTATGATACCGTCCGAACGGATGACTCTGTGACACGGAATTTTTGGATCAAAGTTTGCTTTCATAATCGCTCCAACTGCTCGTGCGGCGTTTGGACTGCCGGCGCGCTTGGCAACGGCCTTGTAGGTCATCATACTACCTTTTGGGATTTTACTGACTATACTTTTTACTTTTTCTGAGAAGGTTAGTT
>CAZRTW010000083.1:0-1344 GCA_964603145.1 uncultured Candidatus Saccharibacteria bacterium
ACTCTGACTTTGAGAAATTGGTTCAACATTCCATGGCGGAGAAAATTTTCGGGAAACTTGCCGGACGACTTCCTGGATAACTTCTTCTTGATTCCCTTCTCCCCATTCTTCTATATACATACCACGTGCGGTTTTAACTCCGTGTTGAGCAAGCTGACCTTTGGTCAGCTTTTTGTTCATGGTGATCGCAGATGTGAGCGGTCCCGGACCAGTGTGACGCATACCAAGAGACTCAAGCATATGTTCGAGCTTTCCGTCTTCGCCGTAGAATCCATGAACAGCATTCCAAACAACATCCACGCGGAGGCGCAACTTATCGTGTGAGAGCGGAAGCCCCGCCATGTGCCAAGCGCCCGCCTTGTCTAGGAAAAGATCAATGACTTCGAATTTTTCTCGGGGCAGGTTCTTCAAAATATAGGCACTACTCTTAAGTGACTTATCATAGCCAATGCCTGTTCCTCCACGGAGGACTCCGACTCGTATCATACAGACAGTATATTAGAAAATAGTATATTAGAGAATAGACTAAAGTTTGCCTATAAAATTCTTGTCTCTTTTATTTTTATGGAGCTTGATTGAGAAACGGTGTGCTTCAGAGTTGCCGAGGAGAATTAGTTTCTTTTGATCTGTTCGGTATGGTTCGTCTCCCAAAATATCTTTTGGCTTGTGCCGTTCATCTTTTACGACTGACACGGAAGGAATTCCTAATTGGTAGCGCTTTAATACTTGTCGCGCAACACGAAGCTGGGCTTCTCCCCCATCGGCGACGACAAGATCTGGCATTCCCCATTCGGTATGGCGCAGGCGACGGGAGAAAATTTCTTCAAGTGCGCCCGTATCGTTCGACGCGCTAAATCCACGCACATTGAAAGTGCGATATTCTTTTTTATTTATTTCTCCGTCTTCAATCACGGTCATTACGCCCACCATGTTTTTACCACTCAAGTGAGCAACGTCGTAACACTCAATACGGAATCCGGCTTTTACTTTTCGGGTAACAGCTTCATTCTTGAGGAGCGCGATGTCATTGATATGTTCGAGGGCGAATATCTGATTGCGGACACGCGCCGCTTCTTCGAAGCGACGCTCTTTCGCAGCTTTCTGCATATCCTTTTTAAGTCCCTTCAAAATATCTTTTTTCTTTCCGGAGAAAAAGAGTTTTATATTACGGATACTTTTTAAATAAGCCTCGCATGCTTCCGTATCAGAAGTATCCGGTGTAAGTCCGAGCTGACGATAAAATTGAAAATTATCTTTTTTTGATGACGACGGATCAATGAACGGGAAAATTCTGCGCACGATTTTAAGTGCTTCTTTTAATTGAAGGCCGTTTGTAAAGGGACC
>CAZRTW010000083.1:1354-2630 GCA_964603145.1 uncultured Candidatus Saccharibacteria bacterium
CTTTCCCCACCTTCTTTTCAAAATCGATTTCCTTCTGGCGCAGAAGTATTACTTTCGGAAGTTCCTCGCGCGTTATACATACATAATTCCAACTTTTATCATCTTTTTCTCGAGTGTTGTAGTACGGCTTAAATTGCTTAATGAGATTGGCCTCAAGAATGAGCGCCTCAATGACTGAATCGGTTTTTTCGAATGTCACATTGTCAGCCTTAAAAACCATGTCCACAATATGTGGCCCGCGGGTTTCAATTAAGTCCTTAGCAAAATAGCTCTTGGTGCGATCACGGAGTGACGTCGCCTTTCCAATATAAAGTATCTTCTTCCCCTCGCGGAAAAAATACACGCCCGGCGTATCAGGAAGTTTCAGTTTTACTAATTGTTGACTTTTCATATTTTATATATTATAATATATTTAATTAAATGTAAAAATACAATGAAAACAGAACTATTGGCAGTACTTTCAGTACCTGGGGGAATAGTATGCGGACTTTTTTATACACTGATTCAATTCCTAAGAGTTGAAATCGACCCAGAAAAAAGCAATCTAATTCCTGAACTTGGGCATAACGCCCTCGTAGGTGGCCTAATCGGCCTAGCAGTTGGTTTAGTGATATATCTCACTAGAAATAAAAAATAATTGCTACAACACAAAGTTTTCCTACAGGAGCCCAGCTCCTGTTTTTTTATTTCCTTTTCAATACCTTTTTTAAGTAGTAGCCAGTGTGGCTCTTTGCTGAATTAGCTACGTCCTCAGGAGTTCCTTTTGCTACAATTTTTCCGCCCTTGTCCCCGCCCTCCGGACCAAAGTCGATGAGGTGGTCTGCACATTTTATGAGATCAAGGTTGTGTTCGATTACGACTACTGTGTTTCCGCGGTTGACGAGTTTCTGTAGAACTTGGATGAGGTTTGCCACGTCGTCGTAGTGAAGACCGACTGTCGGCTCATCGAGAAGATACATGGCACGCTCGGTAAATGGACGATAGAGTTCTGACGCGATTTTTACGCGCTGGGCTTCTCCGCCCGAGAGTGTTGTGGCGTTTTGTCCGATCTTGATATACGCAAGGCCGACATCAACAAGCGTCTGGAGGCGATCTGAAATTGCCGGAATATCACGGAAGAATTCGTTTGCCTCTTCTACAGTCATTTCAAGCACATCATATACATTCTTCTTTTTATATTTAACTTTGAGTGTTTCTTTGTCAAAACGTTTCCCGTTACAGACATCACAGGTGACATACACTGTCGGCAAGAAATGCATTTCAACGGCAATCACTC
>CAZRTW010000084.1:0-2626 GCA_964603145.1 uncultured Candidatus Saccharibacteria bacterium
GAAAACGAAAAAAGAACCATACAACATAGCGTCAGACTCACGTCTTTACCATATTTGGTTCTATCGTTATAGTATCACAAAGCGCAACAAAAGTCAATAGTTATACCATGATTTTTGGTGGTGTCAAAATGAAAAAACCCTTATAAAATAAGGGTTTTTTCGGCATTCTTTCTTGACTAAATAGAGATAAATATGTCTAAATGTGAGCCCTGTGGACAGTAGATCGGCCGTCCGGCACCTCAAGCGGGTACACATCGATGACCGTTTGCTCATACGGGTGCATTTTTCGGATCCTTGCTACCACTTCCGGCAGTAATTCACGACTACAGGTGAACTCAATGCGCTCTTCTTCTACTAATTCAAGCTTCCCTACTGATCCTTGAGCTGGATGAGCCCCCATTTCTGGACGGAATCGTCCAATTCCTTGTGAAGAAAAACTAGTAGAGCTGTAATGGCCGATAATTCCCCCGCCAGTCTCGGCGATGGCAGATCGAAGCGCCTCGGCATGAGAGTCCGGAACGAAAACGACCACTTTTACAAAACCGGTCTTACGCGTTGGGTTTAATTTGGACAAATCAGGCAAAACACCCACGATTTTCTTAAATTCGCTTCGATTATGCACGACCACGGCGTAGGCTGTAGCAAATGCAGTAACAATAATAAGTATCTGTAGAAGAATAGACATATAGAAAACTATCTATGCCCCGTGACAGTGCTTATACTTTTTGCCAGATCCGCATGGACATGGCTCGTTGCGGCCCACTTTTGGTAAAGATTGTGTCGCTTGTTTTGGTGCGGGTGCATTCCCTCCTTCATTTCCACCTGTTCCTATCCCGTGACCCAAGACTTCATCATGACGAGCAGAAAAAGTCGAAAGATTTGATTCCGGTTCAACTTGCGCCTGTACCTGTGTGACTTTTGATTCAACAGAAATAGTGCCGATGAGTTCGACTGCCTGTGCGTGAAAGGCATTTTCCATATCACGGAAGAGGCGAAGTCCTTCTTTCTGGTATTCGACGAGCGGTTCACGGCCACCGTATGCTCGGAGGTTTACAGAGGATCGAAGGTAATCCATCGTTTCAAGATGTTCAGTCCAAAGAAGATCGGTCACGTAGAGAACGATGCGTCGGAATGTTTCAAAGAAAGCCTCATCCCCTACTGTCTTTCGCTTTTCTTCTATCAAACTTTTTGCAGACTCATCACTTCCTATAAATTCAAGAAGGTATGTTTCGATATCAGCTTTGTTTGCGAGAAGCATGGTGCGACGGCGACCGTACACAATATTTCGCTGGTGCGAAAGCACGTTGTCGTATTCGAGTGTGTATTTACGAGCATCAAAGTGGAATCCTTCAATTTTTTTCTGCGCAGATTCGAGGGCGCGGTTGATCAAGCGATTTTCGATTGGCTCATCTTCAGGAATACCAAAACGACCCATCATATTCTTCATGCGGTCAGAGCCGAAAACGCGCATCAAATCATCTTCAAGAGAGACATAAAATTGTGTCTCGCCCGGATCGCCTTGTCGTCCTGCACGTCCGCGGAGCTGGTTGTCGATACGACGCGCTTCATGCCGCTCTGTTCCGAGCACATAGAGACCGCCTAAATCTTGAATTTCTTTTTTCGTTTCGTCGGTACCAGGGTAGCCGCCCAAAATAATGTCGATACCACGGCCCGCCATGTTTGTTGCGACTGTTACTGCTCCTTTTTTACCAGCTTGGGCGATGAGTTCACCTTCTTTTTCGTGATTCTTGGCATTAAGGAGCGTATGTGGTACGCCAGCTTCGCGAAGGTATGCAGAGAGAAGTTCGTTGCGTTCGATCGAAATAGTACCGATAAGAACCGGCTGACCTTTTTCATGTCGAGCGCGTACTTCTTTAGCAATCGCCTGCCACTTTCCTTTTTCACTCTGGAAAATAAGATCGTTGTGATCTTTACGCGAAATACCTCGGTGTGTTGGGATTTCAATAACGGAGAGTCCGTACACCTTGCGGAATTCTTCTTCAGACGTTTTTGCTGTTCCGGTCATACCAGAGAGCTTCTTGTAGAAGCGGAAGTAGTTCTGGAATGTAATAGAGGCGGCAGTTTTTGTTTCTTTTTGAATCTTGATGCCCTCCTTAGCTTCGATCGCCTGATGAAGACCTTCGTTCCATCGGCGGCCTGGTTGCATACGGCCAGTAAACGGATCAACAATGATTGCCTCATTATTATTAACGACGTAATCCTTGTCACGAATGAAAAGCGCCTTGGCTTTCACTGCCGTTTCAAGGTGATGCACATACTTAATGCCCTTTTCTGTATATATATTGTCTAAATTGAGAGATTGTTCTGCTTTTGTGATACCGGCATCAGTAAGAGCGATTGCTCGCTTCTTTTCATCCACAGTATAGTCTTCGTCTTTGACCATAGTCGCAGCCACGCCAGCGAATGTGCGGTAAAAATCTTCTGATTCTGCAGCTTCAGAGGAAATGATAAGAGGCGTGCGGGACTCGTCGATAAGAATAGAGTCGATTTCGTCCACCACTGCATAGTGATGCGGTCGCTGTGAAATAGCATCGGCACGATTTACCAAGTTGTCGCGGAGGTAATCGAAGCCGTACTCATTGTTTGTACCGTAGGTAATATCTGC
>CAZRTW010000085.1:0-2537 GCA_964603145.1 uncultured Candidatus Saccharibacteria bacterium
TTGGACCATCGACAATTTCGTCGTTGGCGAGCACGGTTCCCATTTCGGGACACCAATTTACTTCCGAATATCCTTCGTATGTGAGGCGGTAGTCCATGAGGATCGTCTGTTGTTCTTTTTCAGAAAAGTTTTTCCAGTCGCTCGCAGAAAAAGTTTTTGTGTATGAGTGCGCCGCTTCAACAACTTCATTTCCTGTTTTCTCGAAAATTTTTACGAGCTCGCTGATTGGTCGTGCACATCCTTTAGCATTGTCGTACCACGACTCATATATTTTTTGGAATATCCACTGTGTCCATTTATAGTATTCAGGATCGGTGGTATTTATTTTTCGTGACCAATCAAATGAGAGACCAAGAATAGAAAGCTGTCGCTCGAATGTTTTAACATTTACTTCAACTGCTTTTCGCGGATGGATTTTGTTGGCGATTGCATACTGTTCCGCAGGAAGACCGAAGGCGTCGTAGCCCATCGGGTGAAGCACATTAAATCCTTCCATGCGCATTTTTCGAGCATAGACGTCAGAGCCAATATATCCGCGAGGGTGACCAACGTGGAGACCGGCGCCAGAGGGATACGGAAACATATCGAGTACATAGAATGGTTTTTTACCTTTCGCATTTTTTGCCGAAAGAGTCTTGTAGATTTTTTTAGAATCCCATTCCTTCTGCCACTTCTTCTCAATTTTGTTATGATCGTAATTTTTCATGATTTTTGTGCAAAAAAGCCTTGGTTTGCGCGCTACTCGGTAGTATACTAGCATCTATGACGCCTCGCAAAGCACCTCCTCCACGTCAAAAAGATGAGCCATTTCTTGAATATGTCTCTTTTCGAGCTACCCGTTGGGTGGGCTCTACTGCGTCGCTTATTTTTCATACCATCATTTTTGCCGGCTCACTTGCTCTCTACTTCTTCGGAGTAGATTTCGAAGTCATTCTCCTCTCGCTCACGACTGTGGTTTCGCTTGAAGCAATTTACCTTTCAATTTTCATTCAAATGAGCGTGAACAGACAGACCAAACAACTTCGCGAAGTCTCGAAAGATATTGATGAAATTCAGGAGGATGTTGAAGAAATGCAAGAGGATGTGGAAGAAATTCAGGAGGACATCGATGAAATTCAGGAGGACGTTGAAGAAATTCAGGAAGAGGAAGAAGTAGATGGTGGAGATGAAAGTAGTGCGGTGAGTGAAGAAGTGCTCCTTCGTATCGAACACTCACTCAAAGAACTTGGACAAGAAATTGCTGAAATGAAGCGCCGAGGACATCACAATACAAGTAATCGAAGTATTTTGGGAGAATAAAAAAACCGCTGTCCAGCGGTTTTTTTTATTTTCGTACAACTGTTGGTTTTATCGAGAGTAACGAAATAACTTTCGATGGCTTCCCTACTTTTCTGCCTCCTGAAACATAAAAATCTACTTCGGTGCCAAAATATTTTTGTGCTTCGGTGATAGTATGCGCTGGTTTCATGCCTTGCGGATTAGCAGACGGCGCAACAAGCGGACCTGTGTGTTTTAAAAATTCCCGAAGCTTTTTGCTCTTTGGCATGCGAAACGCCAGCGACTTTGTACCGCGGTGCAGGTATGAAAACTGCGTATGACGGCATGGGAGAATCACTGAAAATGGGCCTGGCCAGAGGGTCATGAGATATTCTTCTTGCTTTTTGTCGAGCGGGATTCCAAAGCGCTTAAGATCAGCGAGAGAAGAAATGAGAATGATGAGTGGCTTTCCGTGGTTCCTCCCTTTTACCTCGTAAATACGAGAAACGGCCTTTTTTGAGTGAGCAGAACCAACCACGCCGTAAAGCGTGTCTGTGGGAAGAATGCCAATACCGTCTTTTTTGAGGACAGACGTGATATTCATACGAATGCCGTATTCTAACACAAATGTGTTGTACTGGAAGAGCGCTGTTGTGGCTTTCCAGTACAATGATTTGCGTCATCTTTTACCTTCTCTTTTTGCTCTAAACCAGTAATGCATGCAATGCATATTGAACCCGCGCTCCGAAATATGGCGGTTGCCAAAAATTCGATAGGTTCCATCTGGATATTCTTTAGCGTTTTGACCATACTCTGTATTGAAATATACAGTTAGGTTTAAGACCCCCGTACGATCATCCTTTGTAAAAAGGTAAAACCGTACGCCATCGCTATCGTCCTTTGGAGGAACAATATAGAGATTGCGCCTGTCACCAAAGGAGTCACAAACAAAACTAACGTCCCACGAAAAAACTGCGTTTGTTCGTGTAAGCTTCCATACTTTTTCAAATAACTGACAATCATTGGGAGTAAGATTGCGAAAAGTTTGGGAAGCATTGGTCTTGATAGCCTTAACGCATGGAATTTTGGGATACTCTACCCACGGAGCTTTTGGCTTTTGTGCCAAAGAAGAAAAAGATGAGCATAATGCAAATAAAAACAAAACATGTTTCATAAAGCGGAATTTAAAATTCCCTCCTGTATTAAAGAGAATTATTTTTACTATGACATTAGAATGTTGATTTGTCAAAGAAGGTTCCGCAAAACGTTTGCTTGAAAAA
>CAZRTW010000086.1:0-2369 GCA_964603145.1 uncultured Candidatus Saccharibacteria bacterium
TTCTCGTCAGCAGGAGTGAGCACCTCGCTCTCATCAATATAGTCTACGCCAAGTGCTTCAAGCACCTGCGCCTCAACAAAGTGACCTATACGACACTTTGCCATGACGGGAAGCGTAACCGCTTTAACAATCCCTTTGATCATAGCTGGATCAGACATACGGGCTACGCCACCTTCTGCACGAATGTCAGAAGGAACACGTTCAAGCGCCATAACAGAAACAGCTCCCATCTTTTCGGCAATCTTTGCCTGAGCAGGATTAACCACGTCCATAATAACGCCACCCTTCAGCATTTGCGCCAAACCTCTTTTGACAGCATCACCACCTTTTTTAGTCATATATACCGCAGAGTTTAGCATGTTTTCTTCTTTAATCCAGCATAGGTATAATAGATATACATGGAAACTAAATCCTGCCAGAACTGTAAGTCAGATTTTGTGATCGACGAGCGTGATCAGCTCTACTATAAGAAAATAGATGTACCACACCCATCGTGGTGTCCGGAGTGTCGTTTTGTTCGTCGTATGTCCACGCACAATGTGTGGAGCGTGTATTGGCGCAATTGCGACAAGTGCAAAAAGCGTACGCTCTCTATGTATAACAAGGATGTTCCTATCCAAGTTTATTGTAATGATTGTTGGTGGAGCGATGAATGGGATGGTACCGAGTATGGGATGGAATACGATCCAAGTCGTAACTTTTTCGAGCAACTCTACGAGCTTTCCCGAAAAACTCCATGGGTGGCCCAGGAAGTTATTGCTCCTTCGATGGTAAATTCAGAATACTGTAACGGCGCGTCATATCTTCGAAATTGTTTTCTCACATTTTGGGCAGACTATTCCGAGAATGTTTTTAATTCGTCGATAATTCTCAAATTAAAAGATTCAGTAGATGTCCATCGCGGGCGGGAATCTCAACTTTGTTACGAATCGAACGGGTTGCATAATTGCTATCGAACTTTTCATTCTGAAATGTGCAGGGATTGTTCGGACGTTCAATTCTCCCGTAATTGTTACAGCTGCACCAACTGTATCGGCTGCGTTAATTTACGAGGTGAGTCGTACTGCATCTTCAATCAGAAATATTCAAAAGAGGAATATGAAGAGAAAGTTAAAGAACTCGCCCTCGATACTTACAGTGGGCGTATCGCATTGGAGAAAAAAGCGCGGGAATTCTGGCTGACAAAACCGTACCGTGAATACAACGGGAGTTCACTTAATGTGAATGTCACTGGAGAATATATTTATGAATGTAAAAATTCGGAAGACATCTATATCTGCGAAGGGACAGAGGAGAGCCGTTATTGCCAGTTCGTGACCGTTGAGCCCGCGAAGGAATGCTACGATTACTCGGGCTGGGGAGCGAATGCCGAACAGATATATGAATCACATTCGACAGGTGAGAATGTGAGCAAGGTGAAATTTTCATATTGCGCATACACGGATTGCATCGATGTCGAGTATTGTTGGTGGGTGATCTCCGGAAAAAATAATTTCGGCTGTACCAATTTGAAGCGCAAGAAATACTGCATTCTGAACAAAGAGTATTCAAAAGAAGAATACGAAACGCTTCGAGCGCAGATTATTGAGGATATGAAAAAGAATCCATATGTCGACGCACAAGGCCGCACATGGAGCTACGGCGAAACATTTCCGCAAATGATGAATCACTTTGGTTATAACGAATGCTCCGGATTTAAGTACGCACCAAAGACAAAAGAACAGGCTCTTTCTGAAGGGTATGCTTGGTATGATGAAGAACCAGTTCAGCATAAGGTAACACTTCGATCAGAAAACCTTCCTGAAACTATTGCAGGAGTAACTGATACCATCTTAAATGAAGTCATCGGTTGTACGAATTGTGGTCGCGGGTACAAAATTGGCCAGCTTGAATTCGCCCTCCTCCAAAAAATGCAGCTTCCGCTTCCGCACACATGTCCAGCATGCCGCCAGAAAAATCGCTTTGCTCAACTAAACCCACCAAAACTCTGGAAGCGCGAATGTCAGAAGTGCTGGAAAGAAATAAACACAGCCTTCTCACCGGAGCGTCCCGAAACTATCTATTGTGTAGACTGCTACCAGCAGGAGTTTGTGTAAGTTTAAAAACTCGAATTGAATCTTTAATATTAAGAGCTTTTACTATTTCTCCAAACCCCTTTGGTAGCGGTCCTGGTCCAGTCCAGACGCTTTTCTGGATCATGCGATAGCCGAATTCTTTAAGCTGTTTTCGCAACCACTTTCTCGCATATCGTTTATATTCTGGAATATCGAAACAAATGAGAAGTTTACATGAAAGTTTGTCTTTGGAAGGAGACGGGAGTATTTGAATATTCCTCTTTGCTGTTTGAATGTATTTTTTATTTGTTAGCG
>CAZRTW010000087.1:0-2337 GCA_964603145.1 uncultured Candidatus Saccharibacteria bacterium
GCAAGCGTTTGGATCAGCGTATTGTCAGGTGTAAGTCGCGGATCAATGCCTTTGGCAAGATCGACATCATTCTTTGAACAAGAAGATGCAAGGAATAGGATCGCTAGAGCGACAATCAAGTTGGGTGTTTTTTTCATTTTTTCAAATTTTGGTTAGAGATAGAATAACACATAATTGTATTTAAGTCAAATATAGCTCTATGTGATTAAACATGACTCTGACTTCCTTGCCGGCCTTCTTCCTGTGTGGTATTTTTAGTTTGGTAATTTAAAGTAATTTGTCCCAGAATTCCCCTATGGCCGGCGTCAACCCTCAACAATTTGATACTCTACTCGTCCCGCAAGCGCGCGACGGGGCTTTGGTGCGTTCAGGACTATAAAAATATATGAACATAGCAGTATACATACTCGCCGCGGTTGTCGTGGGAGTTGCAGTCGGCTACTATCTTCGCCTTATCATTTCGCTCGGCAAAAAAGGATCTGTTGATCTCGAGATCAAGCAGCTACTCCTCTCGGCAAAGGAAGAAGCCACACGAGTTGTTGATGAAGCCAAGAAAAAAGCTGAAGATAAAGAAGAAGAAATGCGCGCCCGCGAAATCGAAAAAAGTGGCGAGCAGAGAAAGACTGAAGATCGTTTGATCAAGAAAGAATCATTGCTTGATGCCCGCCAAGTCGAAATCGACAAAGAATCTGAAAGCATCAAAGACAAAATCGAAGAGATAAAGAAAATTAAAGAGAAGGCCGAGAATATGCTTGCCGAAGAAATGTCTAAGCTTTCGGCTATTGCTCGCCTCTCAGTAGAAGAAGCTAAAGGCGAACTCATGAAGAAAATAGAAGAGCAGGCTTCTGAAGATTTCTTGATCCGCATGCAGAAGCTCGAAGCTGACAGCGAAGACAAGCTTGAGCGCCGCGCAAAAGATATTTTGGCGACAGTCATCCAGCGCTACTCAGGTTCTGTTGCAGCTGAACTCATGACGACATCAGTCAACATTCCGTCTGAAGACATCAAAGGAAAAATTATCGGCAAGGAAGGACGAAACATTCGCGCATTTGAAAAAGCTGCTGGTGTTGAACTCATCGTCGACGATACACCCGGAACGATTGTCATCTCAGCGCACGATCCAGTTCGCCGACAAGTTGCGCGCGTTGCGCTTGAGAACTTGATCATGGACGGACGCATTCAGCCAGCCAAGATTGAAGAAATCGTAGACAAAGCTCGCGAAGACATCAACAAGATCATTAAGGAAAAGGGCGAACAAGCAGTGTATGAATGTGGAATCTTCAATTTCGACCCACGCATCATCGCAATCTTGGGCCGTCTCTACTTCCGAACATCGTTCGGGCAGAACGTGCTTCAGCACTCTGTTGAAATGACACACATCGCTGGCATGATCGCCGAAGAACTCGGTGCCGATGTTGCCATCGCAAAACAAGGCGCGCTCGTGCACGACATCGGAAAAGCTCTCGACCATGAAGTACAGGGTACGCATATCGATATCGGTATCCGCATCCTTCAGAAATTCGGAGCTGACCCACGCGTCATTCAGGCGATGAAGAGTCACCACGACGACTGCCCGCATGAAACAATCGAAGCGGTTATCGTTCAGACAGCCGACAACATTTCCGGCGGCCGCCCAGGTGCTCGTCGCGATTCAGTAGAAAACTACTTGAAGCGCCTCCAAGAATTGGAAGCTCTTGTAAACGCCTTCCCTGCTATCGAAAAGTCATACGCCCTCTCCGCAGGCCGTGAAATCCGCATCTTCGTAACGCCAGAGAAAGTTTCTGATGTAGAAGCAAAAGAAATGGCTCGCGACATAGCAAAGAAAATCGAAGCCGAACTCAAGTACCCAGGCGAAATCAAAGTCACCATGATCCGTGAAACACGAATCATAGAATACGCCCGCTAAGTATCTAAAGGATCAAAAAAAGAAAAACCGCCCCTAGGCGGTTTTTCTTTTTGCCCCTTCCTCAACCAATCTCCTCCTCTCTCCTTTCCTCTCCAGTTATCCCCAACTCCCCTCAAAAACCGCATTCTCTTTATCTTTTCTTAATGTCGATTTGGTACGGTTTCACTGGGACGATCGTCCCAGTGAAACCGTATGGAATACACTAATACCCTCTCAGATCATATAATCGCTTTTCTTCTAAGTGCCAAAAGCACTAAAGTCTATTACCGCATACTTCGAGAACGGGCCTATATACGAGCAAATCCAAATTCATTTAAAACCTGTATACGGCGCCTCGAGAAAGCTGGGTATATAAAGAAAGAACGTGAAACAATCTCGCTAACAAATAAAAAATACATTCAAACAGCAAAGAGGAATATTCAAATACTCCC
>CAZRTW010000088.1:0-1650 GCA_964603145.1 uncultured Candidatus Saccharibacteria bacterium
GCCGCATGAACCATAAGTGTCGGCATTCCAATCATTGCGATAACCCCGCCCAAAAACATAGCGAGTATATTCAAACGAGTTTTCTTTATATACATACTGAGAGTGTTTATGTTACTAATAGAACTTATCTGCCCAGTGTACCACTATTAAGGTACACTGCTATAGAGCATTTTCGCTTTTGCGCAGTGTTCGCACTCCGTATTTTTTCCATAACTTTTCGCGTAACACGGACGGTTTACCCATTCTCCGTTTTGGAGTAGTGCGTCGTAATCAGCAATATCAGTTTTGAGAAGATCAATATCCTCTCCCGTAATTTTTGTCATATAGACAGAATCTTTTGATCCGACTTTTTCTTCCACGAAAAGTAATTTCGAGCTGATAACTTCTGTCCCCTTCTCTGCATTTTCAATAAGGAATGAATACATGGCAAGTTGTCTCTTGTAGCCTGAGAGTCGGCCTTCCTCATCGAGTTTTTCTACAGCACTTTTTGCCTTTCCACTTCCTGTTTTAAAATCCGTCACCGAAACCATTCTGTCATCTGCTCGCTCCGTCATATCGATCATTCCATAAAAAGATAGGTGTGGAAATTTTGGATCACGGTAAGCGACTGGACGTTCTGACTGCGCATCGTCTCCGATATTCGGAAGATAATTTTCATGAAAATCTGTCAAAATCTTTTTTGCCTCGCGCATGACACGTTTTATGAATGCCTCACTCGTAATTGATTCTTTGTCGAGACGTTTTTGAAGAACTACCTCAAGACCTGCCGTAGATTCTGTATCTCGATTTTTCAAAAAGTATTCAATTCCCGTGTGCACAAGAGAACCAAGAAGAAGACTCTCTGTCTTTAGTTCAGGCAACTGAAGCAAATTTCTGAAATACCATTTCCATGGACACTCGAAGAAATTATTAAGAAGCGTGACAGATACATTTGTTTTGGAATATTCCTCTTTCACCACTTCGGAAAGTTCTGCGAACGTTGTTTTTCCTTTTTGTGGAACTCGGCCTACAACAAGTTTTGGATCTTTAAGAAGTTCCGCTTCGGTTTCAGAAAGCGCTTTTCGTTCAATTAATTTCTCCGGTAGATCTGCCAAGATTCGTGCTTCTTCCATATCGCCTCCAGTATATGTATGGCGGGAAAATGAGAGTGTGCAGTATTTCTTTGCGCGAGTGATTGCAACATAGAGCTCGCGCCTTGCAGCTAGTTCATTTTTTTCTTCAATAAGCGCCTGCACTTTTTCGGGAAGCGCGAAACCCATGCGCTTCCCTTTCATGAGCGAGCTTTCATCAAGATGCGCGATGTACACAGATTCAAATTCCAAGCCTTTTGAGCCGTGAAGTGTTAATACTCGCACGCCATTTTTTCCTGAAAAAACAGCAAGCGGAATTTCATGGCCGTACTGTTCGAGACGGTCAATTTCTTCTACAAATTTGGAAAGGGAGAGATGTGCATCTTTTTGCATTCCCGATTCTAGAAGGTGGAGGTATGTGCGAATAACTTCTATTTCCCGAAGAAGCGCCTCGTGTTCTTTTGGCTGTGTGAAGAATAAATCTTCTCCAATTTTTTGGACAAGACCATGGAGGCCGAGTGTTTGTGAGCATTCGAGCCAATCACGAAGAAGCCCGCCAAGCCGTGCGATCGGATCAGTT
>CAZRTW010000088.1:1660-2299 GCA_964603145.1 uncultured Candidatus Saccharibacteria bacterium
GCTACCAGCATACTCCATAAGCGTTTCAAGGTTCACTTTTCGCAGGTTTGCTCGGAGAAACTGATGAGCCACAAGCGGCGGAATGCCGATAACTCTATCGAGCATAAGTTCGCCGAGAGCGCTTCCGTCGTATGGATCGGCAAGCGTGGAAAGAATCCTGCGAATAGTAAGCGCCTCCGGTTGAGCAAAGAAAGAAACAGTGCCGCTCGCCGCTACAGGAATTCCCATATCGCGAAGCGTGAGCACGGCACTTCGCACTTGGTAATTTTTTGGAACGAGAATGGCAATATCTTCCGGTGCTGTCCCTTTTTTAATTTTTTCCAAAATTTCTTTTCCGGCAGAGAGAATTTCATCACGCGGATAATCGCACTCAAGCAACATCAATTTTTCCTCATCTGCTTTACTTGTGCTTTCAAGTTTTCCTTTGGCAAGAGAACTCTGAAGAAGCGCCTCAGCAGCATCGAGAATAGTCTGGGTCGAACGGTAGTTTTCAATCAGAGTGATCTCTTTTATTTTGCCAAACGTCTCGCGGAATTTTGTGAAATGCTCAATCGAGGCACCGCCGAATCCGTAGATTAATTGACGGTCATCTCCCACCACAAAAATATTTGGTCGTTCCGTCTCTCCCCACACTGCTTC
>CAZRTW010000089.1:0-2297 GCA_964603145.1 uncultured Candidatus Saccharibacteria bacterium
CGCAGAAAATTGAGGAGCTTAAGGTGTACAAGGACAAGAAAGTAGTGACAGTCTGCACAGGTGGTATTCGCTGTGAGAAGGCAACATGTCTCCTTACTCGTGAGGGTTTCAAGGATGTGTATCAATTAAAAGACGGTATTCACACATACATGAAAGAATATCCTGGCCAGAATTTTAAGGGTACGCTTTTTGTTTTCGATGATCGCATGACGACCGATGTTGTTCCTACTCCAGGGAAAGAAATTATTGGTAGTTGTTCATTCTGCCAAACCGCTACGGAAAACTATTGTTCTGACGACAGCGTACGACCATCAAAGAAACTCCTCTGCTGTGTTGATTGTTACGAAGAACACAAGGACCGTCTCCGATGGAGCGTTCCAGTCCCAGCATAAAAAATCCCACAGGTCCGACCTGTGGGATTTTTTATGCTGATTAGCTTTGCTTGTTCATTGCCATCTTATAGAGCGTGATGAGCACTGCTACTACGATAAGGGCGTGATACCAGCCGCCCATATGAAATACAAAGTAAACTACGAGCCAAGCGACTCCTAAGACAAAGGCGAGTACACCCAAAGCATCAGTTTTCTGTTCACGTATAGCCATTATTTTTTACGGCGTGGAGACTTTTTTACAGGTGCTAATTTTTTGCGTTTTGCTCCAGCGTTCCTCTTCATATTCTTCCAGTTTTTCTTGAGTTCCGCAACCTCCTTTTTTAGCGCATCCTGACTGACATCTTTCATTGATCGGTATTTAGCCTCTACTACATCAAGAATGTCATGGTATGTTTCCTCAGAAAGTTCCTTTGTCTCTTCCATCTTTTCCATTACATCGGCTTTCATTTTTACCATCCAGCTCCGTAAATCTTTACGATGTTTTTTGCCTTCCGGACCAAAGAGGAGGTAGGCTGCTGCGGAGAGTGCCACTACTCCTGCTCCAATTGCGACGGCTTTGCCCATATCGTTTCCTGCATTTTTCTTTGCCATATAGTAGTTTAAATTAATTGTAATAAAACGCGTTCTACTTTTCTTTCGACTTCTTCCGGCCCCTTTTCCTAAAAATCAAATTAAACAAAAAACTTTCTCTGATTTCGTGATAAAGCTTGTGTGCGTGCTCGCCTGCGGCATCGAATGTGCCCTCAAACTTGTCACTCAAACGTTTTACATTTCGGAGTATCCGAATAAGGTAATAAAACGCGATGCTTCCCATAATAAGGAACGCGACGACGGCGATCGTTGTGACGAAAAAGAAAATGTCTGCCTTCATAAATGTATCCATATGGAGTATTACGCGTGGAAGACGTCTTTTGTGAATCCCAAACTGATACTTTATTTTTAAAAACAGGGGTATATACTTATGAGAGTCGAAGGTATAGCTAAAAGAATATATAACTATGTCATCAAAAACAGTAGGAATTATCGTAGTCATTGTCATTCTCGGAATCGGCCTATGGCTTATGATGAAAAATGGCAATGAAGGCTACTCAAACACAATGGTGCCTACGTCGACACAGAGTGAGGAGGCAAATACAGTCGCTTCGGACGATACATCAGATTCAGCACTTAGTCAGGATGCTGCAATGATTGATGCTCAAATAAACGGTCTCGATGCTGATACGGAAGCAGCTGCAAGTGCAGAATAATAATTTTAATTATAGATATTTATGAAAAAACAAACAGCACAAAAAATAGCAGCAGCGCTTCTCCCAGGAGCGCTCTTCTTAGGAATTGCAATGCCAGCGTTTGCTCTCGAGGCTGATCTCACTATAGACACATCAGTTTCAACCGGTACAACCACGACCAGTACCACCGGAACAGTTCGAACTAACATAGAGGCAAAACAGCAGGCGCGGATCACTGCAGCGCAGGCAAAAGCAAATGCAAAAGCGAATATCATGATTGAGAAGCGTGTGCAGAGCCTTAACGCTCTCTCAGCTCGCCTCAACAACATGAAGCATGTAAGCCCTGAGGCAAAGGCAGCACTTTCTGCTTCTGTAATGGCAAACATTGATAGTCTAAATGCGCTCCACACAAAGATTCAAAACGATACAACTGCTGCAGAACTCAAAGCTGACACTGCGGCAATCACACAGAATCAGCGCATTTTTGCCCTCGTTGAACCACAACTCAAAATCGCAGCAGCAGCGAATAGTGCAAACTCTGTGGCGAAGATGATTACCGAAGTAGATGTCAAACTCAAAGCGCGTCTTGCTGCGGCACAAACTGCAGGTACTGATGTGAGTGCCATGATGACTCTCGAAGCTGACATGATGGCAAAAGTCGCTAACGCGCAAGTACAAG
>CAZRTW010000090.1:0-2294 GCA_964603145.1 uncultured Candidatus Saccharibacteria bacterium
GAACGTCTCAAGTGAAACACTAGTCCTTAAGGGGTTTAGCGTTTTTCCAGATTGCTTCGAAGATCATTCCGATTGTGTCGTAGATAACCTGATCGGTGATGATAATTGCTACTGGATTTTCTTTATCGAATTTTACGATTGAAACTTTATTGTGATCGTAGAGTGTTATTTCTGCAGGAAATGAAAATGTGCTCTCGGGCATAATGCGAAACTGTGGCCAGATATTTTTCTTAATACCGGTAAACATTTCCTTAGAAAACTTTGGCGTATAGTCCCCGCCTGGCGCAAGAAAGCGCACGGTGATGCCGAGTCGCTCCTTAGGTATTACATATTGCTTTCGAAATCGTTCACGGCCAAAGAACGATGCAACATCCGCAGGATTTGCGAAGCAGCGCATTTCGTATCCCTTTTTTACATCTACATGCGTGAGATATGCTTCCACGACACGTTCATATCCTTCGTAAAAAGAAACTTGTGGTTTGTTGTTCGCCCCCACAAATAGTCCCTCTAATTCTGGAAGTAAATCTTTTGCGCGATTTAAATTGTCTTCAGCAATTTGCTTTTGGTAATTTGCCGCACGAAGAAGATGGTCCGGTTTTTCTGCGCTATAAAATAGTTTCTTTCCTTTTTCAATACCACGCACAAGTCCGCGCACATCGAGCACGGAGAGAATGTTGTATACAGTCGTACGGTTAATTCCTGTTTCCTCGGCAATTTTTGACGGGTACATACCACCGGAAGTGAGCACGGTCAAATAGACCTTGGCTTCAAGTTCAGTAAGCCCTGCTTTCTTTAATTTTCCTACTAATTTCTCGTCCATTTTGTTGTGTATTTACCGACAAAAATTTATGTTTACCAATTAAGCTTTATTTTAAAAGCTTAATTTTATATATTCTGTCTTATACATTATCACAAATATTCACATTTTGTCAAAATGAACGTAAATCTTAAAAAACATATTATGGAAAATCTCAAAAGTATCTCAGTAAAATATGGTATGCACACGTATACTTTTCGAACGACATGGTTTCCAGTTAATAGCATAGATTTGTACCCCTTATCTATGTCGCAGCTTGAAAAAATATTTGAAGTGCTTTATTACTCGATTGCAAGTTTTGGCTCAAATGAAGCTAACAACTACTACTATTATTGCAAAAATAAAAAGGGAGAAATAATAAGAGTTTCATTTGATTTCAGTCATAAGTTTGAAAAAATGAAAATCGACGAGAAAGACGTATTGGATGAAGAAGATTTCAATCTTTCAATCACATCCAATGTATATACTGGGTTTGTTATCGTTATGCAGTAGTAAAGGGCTTTTCTTAGAACGGAGCTGAATTTGTCCGGAGACTTCCTGAAAAACCAAATTGAACTGCCGACTGATGAGCCTAGTCAGCTTAGGATTTATCCCTGAAGTGTTTGTGGACACCTCAAAGGATCATGGCTTTCCTAAGTGTTCATTGTGTACGGCAGTTCTTCTTTATCGGGCCGTGTGTGCTAAGTGATTTGGTAACATATGCTTTGGTAAAACTTATAAACTTCTATCAAAACTTAGCTGCCGGCCCTCATTATTAAAAAGAGCATGACACTAAAGTCATGCTCTTTTCATACCCCGTGTTTTTTGTGTAATTTTTTTACTTCAGCTTCCTCGAGATCTTCTTTTGTTTTCTTTGCTTCCTCTCCAAGCGCTCTTAATTCTTTGTCAGAAAGTTTCTCCAACTCCCCTACTCGCACATCAAGATATTCGCGAGTGTTTTTCTTAGGGTCGTCGAGCACTTCTTCAAGAAGTGCGTGGAGTGTCCAACCCATGCGGGGCCCAGGTTTCATGCCAAGCTCTTCCATCAAGATTTTTCCATCAACGGCGAGTTGGCCCACAGAGATTGGGTCTCGAAGTACCTCTTCAATCATTGCGTGGTATTTACGTAGGCGGTACGGAGCCTCTTTCTTTTTCATTCCCACGCGGTCGCATTCGCGGATGTTCATGAGCATCCAGATATTCTCCTTCCCTATCTTTACCACTACGCGGCGTACTGCAGAGAGCGTAATAGCTTCAGTGTCAGAGAAGAACATATGCTGACGAACAAGCGAAACTACCAGATCGCTTATTTTCTTTGGGAATTTCATACGTTCCATGATCTTGGCTGCCATGCGGGCACCGATGACTTCATGGCCGTAGAAAGTGTACTTCCCTTTTCCGCCAGCCTTTGTGGCGTCATAGCGACGAGTGCGAGGTTTACCGATGTCATGAAAGAGTGCAGCAAGGCGCACTTCGAGTGGCCAGCCCTTATCTGCTG
>CAZRTW010000091.1:0-1841 GCA_964603145.1 uncultured Candidatus Saccharibacteria bacterium
AATATGGGAGTAAATCAGAAAAAGGCCGAGTTTTAAATGAAAAAGAAAGACACATTGTCTCTTTAGGGATAAAATACTTTGAAAATTGGATGTATAGCGGTGGTTCTGTTAATGAGCCAAACTATATGCACAATTTCTCTGACGTCAAAAAATATGACTATTTGGCTGTAGCGGCTTTTTTAGTGAATCAGCTAGCAAAAATAAAAGATAGACCTGAGCATCAGGATTTATATTCTTTTGATAAAGAACGTTTAAAAAATCTTTTTGATGAAGTGGATACGCTGGCAAATTCATACTTTAACGGCGATGCCTCATTTGGTCTAGACGGTGAATCAAGCCACTTGCGTGTAGAAAGAGCGAAATTAAATGAAGATATTTTTGATCTTGATCGGCAATTAAGAGAAATAATGGTTGAAGCGAAGGAAGAGTTAACTCAATTTGCCAAAGAAAGAATTGCACATACCGGCAATGAAGCACACGCAATAATGGCTGGAATGTGCTCACCTTTTGTGATAAGGAAAATGCTTGATGCTAGTATCTCTCTCGGAAAGGCCATTGGATTGGTGCACGCGTCAGATGTCTACAATACCAAGCGGTTTCTAGTTGAGAAAGATACTGATACTAAAGTTGAATCTGCAAACAAAGATGAACTTCGAAATTTTTTATTTGAAAGTGTTGGAGAGAAATACAAAGACGCAGAGCGTAAATCTAAAGTACTAAGTAAACAACGAGACGAAATTGATCAAGGGCTAAAAGATAAGGATCAAGCTTTAGTAGTTTTAAGGAAGGTAAATACAGATCTTTTGAAAAGGGAAATGGATTTATCTAGGAGCGCTATAAAAAGAAAATTGAGAGAAAAAGCAAGTGCAGATTTATATTTTCTTAAAGATGTCATCATAGCTTCCGAAATTTTACGACGAAAAGGTCAAAACTATGCTATAGATTTGTCGCTACCCCCAGTAAAGTTTGATAAAGCTGGACCAGTTTTTAATTTTAATGAGACTGACACATTTAATACTCAAATTTCCTACCGACAAGTGCATTACTTTAGGTCCTATATGAGATACGCTCAAATGACTGCCATTTATTTAAAAGATCAAGAACAAAAAAAGTCTCATAAATAAGAAGTCAATTCTAAGCTATTGAACCATTCCGTGATATTGACTTTTATGCATTTATGTGATAAGATAACGCAAATAAAAGTGCTCTTTAAAATATAGGAATGCAAATGCCGGCAGTACAAAAAAGCCAATGAAATTGGCCCTTTTGTACTGCCGGCAACTCACTCGCCCGGCATATCTCAAACCCACCAACCCACCATCCACACCCATGAAAACACTGCCAATCCAACCCGCCGGCATTGCCGAACTGTTCAACGCCGCCAACGCGGCTGCTGAGAAGCCTCTCAAGCCCGTCTCCACCACCATGCCGACACGTACGTCCGCACCGCTCCATAAAGACCGCGGCGACCAGGCGATTCTGGTTAAGTGGAACTTTCCACCCGAGCAGATTGAGCGCTTCATGCCCAGGGGTATTTACTGGGATGGCGCTGTCGATCAGGACAGTATTGAAGCTGGCCATGCGGAATACGCCAGAATGATTGGCCAAGGTCGCAAGGCAGTGGATAATCGCATTCGCGATGGGGCAGTCGACACTGCTGACTGGAAAGTCGAATCTGCAAAAGAAAGGGGTTCGATTTCAGCGGATGCTCTTTGGGAGGAACTTGAAGTACACGGATTCAAACTGCTGCGATCCCATGCGTATGTTTCCGTGCGGGGCAATATAAAGAAAGGAGTTGTTGAACTTCGTTTCGTTCACGAGAGCGTGTACGACAGTTCGAG
>CAZRTW010000091.1:1851-2275 GCA_964603145.1 uncultured Candidatus Saccharibacteria bacterium
CACGCTGAGTGAGGCGAAGCGGTCGTGGCTCGGCTATCGGCTCTCCCAGCCGAACGAGTCGTTAGGTCGTGCGGTGCTCTTCGCGCCCGACTCGACGGCCGGCGCCCTCAAGGCAGCTCTCGAAACGACCTTCGGTGATCAAAAGCCTCGTGGAGTTGCTCCAGAAAAAGCCAGGATCGAGATTGCCCTTATCGGCGCCCTCAGAAAGATGATGTCGTTTCAATCTGCTTTTTGTACCGTGTTCTCGAACACTGCGACTGCAGATCCGACGATTACCGTCAATTTCCGGGGGCAAATGAACTCAAGGGGACCTCGTCAAATCTTCGAACTCAAGGATGGGGTGTACTCCTTCCGGACAGTCGCGTAAAGCGCATTCCTAATATGGACCGGAGAGCGGAGACTCATTTGTCTTCCGCTCTTTTTT
>CAZRTW010000092.1:0-2165 GCA_964603145.1 uncultured Candidatus Saccharibacteria bacterium
CACTTGGCGTAGACTATATTGATGAGAGCGAGGTGCTCACTCCTGCTGACGAGAAGTATCACATCAGTAAAAAAGATTTTACGGTGCCATTTGTCTGCGGAGCGAAAAATCTTGGTGAAGCGCTTCGCCGTATTAATGAAGGTGCTGCGATGATCCGCACTAAAGGCGAACCGGGTACTGGAAACATTGTTGAGGCGGTAAAACATATCCGCACGATGAATTCGGAAATTGAAAATCTTGTAGCGCTTCTCAAGAAAAAGAATACAGCTGGTTTGAAAAAGCTCGCTGTAGAATATCGTGTACCTGTGGAACTCGTTATGGAAACAGCAAAACTTGGCCGACTCCCTGTTGTGAACTTTGCGGCGGGCGGTATTGCTACTCCGGCGGATGCAGCGCTCTGTATGCAACTTGGCGTAGACGGAGTTTTTGTTGGTTCTGGAATTTTTAAAAGCTCTAATCCATCTGCGCGCGCGAAGGCTATTGTTGACGCTGTTGCACATTTTAGAGATGCGAAGAAAATTGCTAAGGCTAGTGAAGGGCTCGGTGTGACGATGAAAGGAGATGAAATGTCTACACTCAAAGTAAAGATGGCGGAGCGCGGCAATTAAACAATGAAAACAATTACGATCGGCGTACTCGCCTTTCATGGCGATGTCAGCGAACATATCGAAGCGTCGCAGAGAGCCGCAGCTACGCTGCGGCTCTCTGTCAGCGTTATTGAAGTCCGCACCAAAGCCGATCTTAAAAACCTCAACGGCCTCATAATCCCCGGCGGCGAATCCCCTACGCTCCAAAAACTCTGTGAACGCGAAAACATGTGGGCAGACATAAAGAAGATAAAAAATATCTTCGGCACCTGCGCAGGAGCAATTATGCTTTCCAAAAAGGCGGCAAACGCTGCCGACGGCCAAAAAACTCTCGGCCTTATGAATATTGAAATCGCCCGAAATGCCTACGGCCGCCAAATGGAATCATTTGAAGAAATGCTTGAGACAGAGATCGGATCTATGGAAGCAATTTTTATCCGCGCGCCAAAAATAAAATCCATTGGGAAAAATGTGCATATACTAGCCAAACGAGAAAACGAAATTGTAGCCTGTGAAGAACATACAAAAAAACAATTCTTCCTCGCCGCCACATTCCACCCCGAACTTACAACAACGAAGTTCCACGAACATTTTCTTAAACAAATTTAAAATAAGGCAACCGTTATTGGTTGCCTTATTTTTTATTTCCTCTGCCACAAAGTACATTGTGGGTGTATCACAATTCCAAGCGATATTGATTGCTTTCCTAAGCAATCAGTTCCACCTTCACCGAAAAAAACAAACTTCGCATAATCACCTGCCGGAAAAACTTTTTCTATACCAATACTTAAGTATCTTTTTGAAGAGACACTTAGATTCTGTGCATAAAAAATGTATGCATCCCAGCCTTTCCCCAGAAAGTAGCCATTAAGCGTCTGGATGGTATTATTCCCCATTCCGTACATCAGGTGATGATGTGTTTTTCCTGTAAAAACATTAAGTGCTGGTGCGAGTCCGTACCAAAGACTCAACGGTTGTACCTCACTTACTGGTATTGTTGCTGTGCCAGCAATTGTGAACATTGCGCCGCAAGAAATTTTTCCTATTGCGAATGTTGAACGGTGGGAAGTCGTATCCTGTGCGAATAGACAGGTAGAGAAGATGATTACTAATCCGAGACAAATTACTTTTTTCATATTTGTGTGTTTTATAAATGAACAATTTTATTCAAATATATTATCCAATGAATTTCGCAATCTGTCATGTTTGTCGTCAGGGACTTAATTTTATTGAAAATTCTCTTTATTTATAATACAATTTAGTTGTCGAAGATTTCGACAAAACTATGAAAAACGACAAATTGTTGACAGCACTTAGAGAGTTTGGCCTTGAAGAAAGTGAGGCAAATGTATACCTTTCTGCCCTTTCATTAGGGGCAACTACTGTTCTAAAGCTCTCGAAGGCGACAGGAGTTAAGCGAACAACGGTGTATGAGATCATAGATTCCCTCACTACAAAAGGACTCATGAAAAAAGAGATCCGAGGATTTAAAACATTGTATGCAGCTGAACACCCTGATCGTCTACAAAACACACTTGAGGAGAAGCGTGTCGCACTTACACGTATACTTCCTGAGCT
>CAZRTW010000093.1:0-562 GCA_964603145.1 uncultured Candidatus Saccharibacteria bacterium
AAAGCCTCGCGTCGACCACGGATTCACAAAATCCTCAAGCGTCCGATGATAATTAGACCATTCAACATCTTTACCCTCGATCTTCAACTTCACATGTTGGGGTGCAAGCGAATCAAAATAGGAAAGATGCTCCTTGTGGGTAACCACATAGTTCGGCGAAGCCTGCTTCGTGAGTGATCCCTGTCTATCAAAATTTGCCGGATGCTCTTTTGATATCAAGATAAAACCTCCGACCCTCAAAAGCCGCGCCATCTCCGAAATACTCCGTCCATATGCTTCCTGTGTCGGGATGGTCACAAACACCATATCTGCAACCATCGCATCAAAACTTTTGTCTTCGAGTGGAAGTACGTCCGCGATATCTCCTTGTAGATATGTTATACCCAAAGGTGAACGGAGCTCTTCTTTTTGGGCTGTATTGATGAATGTCTCCGAAAAATCAACACCCGTGACTCTCGCTCCTTGGTGCGCCATCAGTCGTGCGTAGTATCCATCACCACACCCAACATCAAGGATATTCTTTCCGTTAACATCACAGAGCGAACGCATAAATGCAGGCATG
>CAZRTW010000093.1:572-1813 GCA_964603145.1 uncultured Candidatus Saccharibacteria bacterium
CGTACATGCGGAACGCTGTATGCATCTGCCGCTTTTTCCCACTCGTCTTTTTGTGGCATATGATGTGAGGCCTCTTTATTTATCTTCTCCTTGTTCTAGCAAATCAGGTACCACTTCTTCAGGTAAGTCCTTATGAAAGTTATACCCGGTCTTCTTAATCCACTCTTGCCATAACCCGAACTCATCCCACGCATTGATGTTTTTGAATTCATCTTTTGATTTCCACTCAAGATATTCTGGCGTATCACGCCACTCCCACCAAGTCTCCCATAGGCAATCTTCTTCTTGTTTCTGAAGACTATCAGTCCAATAGTCTGCATCACTTTGGAAATCTTTTTCTAGTACTCTCGTGAAAGCCACAGCTTCACGAACTCTCGCGTAGTAGCTCTGTAAGGCATACGCTTTAAGGTGATTGGTAATATCTTTCTTCATCTGACCCTTAAGAAAGGGTCTCATTTTTTGGATGGCAAAAGCCGTTGCGGTACGTTCTCTCCGGATCAATTCGGCATTGTCATCCCTTCCATTCCACGATTTGGTAACAAGACTCTCGACGCCATGCTCTTTAAGTTTTGAAACATCCCACAGATGTCCGAACTCATGCATAAGCGTACTTATCGACTCTGGGGTGAGAATATCGCCTAAAATATAAACAACTCTGTCTTTCGTATTCACAGCCCCGTGCATTTTTTCTGCTGTAGGACAGAAGAAAACCTGAAATGACTCGGGGGCAATCGTAAGCAGATTAGTCGCCTTACCATCACGGTCCTTAAAGACCAGCTCATCGAGCTGTCGCCATGTTTTTACATCCAAAGATGCAGACTCCGAAGCAATGCCTTCCCACTTCACCACACGAGCCAAGTAGGTTTGAATATTATTATTTGAATATTCGTCAGTTACCTAATATGTACATGCATCAGAATAGTCCTCGAAACTACCTTCTATGGTTCCTTCTTCTTGATAGCCAGATTCATGTAGGGGAACTTTGAGTCGCACGAGACTTTCCGCCAGAGACACTTCCGGTTCCAGTTCGGAATTTTCGACCCGCGCACGATATTTCTCAGTATCAAGAAGGTGTGGTTGCCGATCCATTGAAAAACTAAATATCCAAATTCGCCAACTTTGCATTGCTTTGGATGAAGGACTTTCGGGATGGGACGTCGTTGCCCATGAGAATGTCGAAGATTTTATTCGCTTCTTCGGCGTCGTCATGAATGACCAGATGCTTCGGTACAGAGGAAATG
>CAZRTW010000093.1:1823-2159 GCA_964603145.1 uncultured Candidatus Saccharibacteria bacterium
GAGAACGCGACGCTCAGGATCCATGGTCGTCTCCCAGAGCTCTTCCGAGTTCATCTCACCGAGACCTTTGTAGCGTTGAATCGAAACCTTTGGTCCTCTCTTTTCTGCTTGTTTCTTTGTTGCCTTGTCTCCTTCCTCCTCTGCATCATTTTCATGTGTATTCTCACCTTCTGGTTCGGCGCCTTCTTCTTGAATATCCTCTGCCGCAACACCCTCCTCTTTGAGGAACATGTCCTTTTCTTCTTCGGTATAGAAATAGAAAATCTCCTTGCCCTTCTTAATCTTGTAGAGCGGCGGCTGTGCGATGTAGACATAACCCCCTTCGAGAACCGGCTT
>CAZRTW010000094.1:0-2042 GCA_964603145.1 uncultured Candidatus Saccharibacteria bacterium
ACGATTTTGATATGCCAAAAGCTGTGAGCCTTATGTTTGAAGTACTCGGTGACACAAATCTCTCCCTCGAAGATAAAAAAGCTACAATTTTAAATTTTGATGAGGTCCTTGGATTTGGCTTTGCAGACATGAAGGCTGAACCAATTCCAGAAAATATTGTGTCGCTTGCAAACGAAAGAGAAGAAGCCCGAAAAAACAAAAATTGGTCTCGGTCAGACGAGTTGCGCGATGAAATTGAATCTGCTGGCTATACTGTAAAAGATACAGATAACGGTCCAGTTGTAGCAAAGCAATAAAAAAACCGGCCATACGGCCAGTTTTTTTATTGCGCTTTAAGTTCGATAGAAAATGTAGAGCCCTTGCCCTCGCCTGGTGAATCAATCCAAATGCGTCCGCCGTGGGCTTCAGCAATTTGTTTTGCAAGATAGAGTCCAAGACCAGAGCCTCCAGTATTTGTTTTTCCACCGGCACCACGAGAGAATTTCTGGAAGAGTTTTTCTTTTTCCTCTGCCGAGATTCCCATACCAGTATCGGTAACAGCGACATGAATCGTGTTTCGTGCGGCCTCCTTTGAAACATGCACAGCGATGCTTCCTTTTTCCGTGTACTTGATTGAGTTATCGATAATATTGAGAATAACCTGACGAATCTTTTCCATATCTCCATTAACAGTGTATGGCGATTTGTTATCAGTAGTAAATGTAAGCGTGAGACCTTTCTTCTGCGCAGTAATGGAAAGATCGTTTGCAAGATCACGTGCGGCCTTTTCCATATCAAATGGCGCCATCTCGTATTTCATACCGCCAGCCTCGATCTTAGAAACGTTCAAGAGGTCTTCCACAACTTTTGAGAGGTGTGTACTAGATTCAAATACACGATTGATAGCTTCCTTCTGCTTCTCATCCACCACGCCAAACGATCCTTCAAGAAGCATTGAGGTGTAGCCACGAATAGCAGTAAGCGGAGATCGCAGCTGGTGAGCGGCAAGGGAGAGGAATTCTGTTTTGAGCTTATCAAGACTCTTTAATTTTTCGTTTGCCTCTTGAAGCGCAACATACGTGAGTGATTTGTCGACTGCAAGAGAGATCACATTCACGATACTTCCGATAATATCCTTTTCATAGTCAGGAAGAGTGTCATACTCACGATTCATTGAAAGAAGGAGGAGTCCCATCACGCGATCGCCAAGAGAAATAGGATATATCAAAGAAGATTTGAGGTGTGCGCGTTCTGCAAGACTCTGGACTTCATTTTCGGAAAAAGCGTTTTTTAGGAGGTAGCCAAAACGCTCATTGACCATTGGCTTATGTCCCTTGAAAATGGGTTCATAAAAGTTTTTGGTAGAAGCTTCGGTGACAACGATATCAGTCAATCTGTGTCCCGAGAGCTTCATTTCATCCGTCAGTCGGTCAGAAAAAGCGGACCCAATTTGAACCAGAGTATCACTCTCTTCCTTGTATAGAAAAATTGAAACAAACTCGTAGTTAAGGGCGATACGAACAGACTCGGAAATTTTCTTTGAAAGGTCTTCAGGCTTTAATGCCAGAATACTAGTCTCATAGAGATTACCGAGAAGAGAGAGAGCCTTGTTTTTAACAGCAAGTTCCGTGTTTCGCTTATATAGAATTTCATTGATGTCCGTCGGAGACAAAGAAGCCGCGGCTTTCACCTCGGTATCCTTCTTGTTTGTTAGCCACGAAAAAAAAGACATGTGTTAGTTGTGTACGCCGTGCACAATTCGCATCTACTTAAGACTTGATGGCACATCCTCGGACGGAATATCTGCCGTAAGATCACCTACAGCCTCGCGACTAACGTCGCGAGAAAGCTTCCCAAAGAGCTGTTCATAGCGAGAAACAAGAGCATTGATCACAGCTTTTGGCTCTCCTGTAACAGAAACCTCTGGCTTCTTGCGATCAACAACAGTGAGTCCCTCTACCTTGGAAGCTTCGTCCCAAGCCAAAGGCCCAATAATGAGTTCTTGCTCTTTGATAATTCGAATCGATATTTGGTTGAATACGTCTATTGTTGTGTCCATAGTT
>CAZRTW010000095.1:0-2024 GCA_964603145.1 uncultured Candidatus Saccharibacteria bacterium
TGCCCGCCCGCCAAAAATCCAAAAAAGAATCCGCCCCGCATTCCTCCCCAGACCCCTCCTGCGGGGCGGAAACCAAATCCAAAAATCCTTTTTTGAAAAATTAGTCTCGGTTTTGCGAAAATCCAAATCCCCAGAAAATAGTTTTCGCAAAACCGAGTCCGCATTTCTGCACACCGCCTCCATTCCCCAGATTAGTCGTGGCGGTGTGCAGAGCGTTCTCCCGCACTTCTGCTTCAGCAGAAGCTCTGTGCTTCGCACAGAGGCACGTAGCGTGCGGGGAACGCTAGTGTGTTTTGTTTTGAAAATAGGTTCGGACTTGGTACAATAGACACACCAGAATAGTACTTAGCGGTTTCTTCGAAACCAAGGAATGGGCGTGCCGAAGGCACGCCCATTCTGTTTGCCCTGATTTTGCGGGGGAATTCAGAAATGCGGGCGCGCTGGCGCGCACTGTTTTTTTGCCAAGGAGGAGGTTCGGAATCAGAAGCGAGGAATTTACTTTGTCTGAAAATACAAAAAGAATTTTTGTTGTGGAAATATTTTTTGGTATACTTACTTCGTTGAATCCATTATCAGTTAGTTGGCAGAAAGGGCTATTTTAGCTTTCTAACTAACGTTAGGATTCAACACTAAAGTAGCCCTTTCTGCTTAAAGAAAAAATATTATGCAAAAATTCTTTTTGTATGCTCGCAAGTCCACTGATGTCGAGGATAAGCAGGTGTTATCTATCGAAGCGCAACTCACCGAATTGCGGGAGTATGCCAAGCGAGAGAATATCGAAATCTCCGCCGAATTAGTGGAAAAACAATCTGCCAAAGTTCCAGGTCGTCCCATTTTTAACAAACTTTTGAATGACATCGAGAAATTCGGCGGAAGTATTCTCGCATGGCATCCTGATAGACTTGCCCGCAATTCGGTGGATGGTGGTCGGGTGATTTATCTCCTCGACACAGGGAAACTTGCGAGCCTGAAGTTTCCAACTTTTTGGTGTGATTCCACATCTCAAGGTAAATTTATGCTCAACATGGCTTTCGGACAAAGCAAATACTATGTAGATTCTCTTTCCGAGAACACGAAGCGTGGACTTCGCCAAAAAGTCCGTAATGGTGATTATCCAAGCCAAGCGCCTGTGGGTTACATAAACGATTCTCGCACTAAATCAATCGTGGTGGACAAGAAAAAGTCTCGCGTCATCCGCTTGGCTTTTGAACGATATGTCAAAGGTGGTCAAAGACTGGAAGATATCGCAAACTTTTTGGCGAAGAACGGAATATCCACGCGTTCCGGAAAGAGAATGTCCAAATCTCGTGCGACTTTCATTTTGTCCAATCCTTTCTACATTGGTCTATTCAAATATGGTGGTGAACGCCACGAAGGAAAGTACGAGCCAATCATTTCAAAGAAACTTTTTGATGAAGCACAGGAAATGTTGAAACTTCGCGGACAACCCGAGAGAAAAGCTAAAAATGAACCTCAACCTTTTTGCGGACTCATTTCCTGTGCTTCATGCGGAATGATGATAACTGGCGAACATAAATTCAAACGGCAGAAGAATGGAAATGTGCATGAGTATACATATTACAGATGTACGAAAAAGAGAAAAGATTTTAAGTGTCCCGAATCTGCCGTTAGAGAAAGAGAATTGGATCGCCAGTTATCATCCTTAATTCAAAAAATTTCTTTGCCCAAAGACTGGGCGGTAGAACTCAATCGTCTTGCTTTGCAAGACCACGGAAAATCCGCCCAGTCTTTGGCTGTTTGCGTGAAAGAAAAACAAGATGCCATTTCTGCTCTCAATATCAAACTGGAGCGACTTCTTAATGGCTATTTGGAACAAGATATTGAACAGGAAATATATCGTGCTGAAAAATCTAAACTATTACTTGTGAAGAAGTCGCTCGATGAAGAAATGTCCTCTCTTTCACGCAAACAAAATACTTGGCTCGAACCTTTCCAAAATTGGTTAAATGTCGCACAGAGCTTGGACAAAACCGCTTCTGATTCAGACCTTTTTGCTAAAAAGG
>CAZRTW010000096.1:0-1995 GCA_964603145.1 uncultured Candidatus Saccharibacteria bacterium
GCCTCCTGCGGTAATAATCAATTGTTGTATAACGACAATAATCTGTTCCATATCTTATATACACTATACAGTAATACCCGGTTCTTGCAATTTATCATAATATCCGTATGATGTTCTATATATGCACGGGTGGCGAAACTGGTAGACGCACTACCTTGAGGTGGTAACGGGGGCAACCCCATGGAGGTTCAAGTCCTCTCTCGTGCACCATTAGGGAACTCATCGGTTTTTTGGAAGCCAAAATGCGGGACGCGCGAAGCGCGTCCCAAGGATTCCCGCCGATTTTCCCAAACGAATTCAGAATTTTTGGCGCGCTTGCGCGCACTGTTCTTTCGCCAAGGAGGAGGTTCGAGCCAAAGATTTCTTTGGCTTTGACCTTTTTAGCAAAAAGGTCAGTATCCCGTGCGATTCCGTCTAGTGTTTGTGCGTCTTTTATCCATTCTTTCATCGGTTCGAGCCAATCATTCTGCTTGTGTGAAAGAGATGTCATTTCTTCTTGAAGCGACTTCTTTTGCAAAAGTAATTTTGATTTTTGTAAACAATAATCTGGTTGGTCAATTACTTGGTCGAGATAACCTGTAAGAAGTCGCTCTAATTTTTGTGAAATGACTGATATTTTTGTTTCGCTCTCTTTCACACAAGCAGTCAAAGACGGGGCGGAATTGTTAAAATCTTTTTCTGCCATTTTTAACAATTCTTCCGCCCAGTCTTTAGGCAAAGAAACTTTTTGAATGAGGGATGATAACTGGCGGTCAAGTTCTTTTTCTCTAACGGCAGATTCGGGACATTTGATAGTTTTAGATTTTTTTGAACACCGATAATATGTATACTCGTGAACATTTCCATTTTTCTGCCGTTTGAATTTGTGTTCGCCAGTTATCATCATTCCGCATGAAGCACAGGAAATGAGACCACAATATGGTTGAGGTTCGTTTTGTGGTTTTCTTTCAGGTTGTCCACGAAGTTTCAACATTTCCTGTGCTTCATCAAAAAGTTTCTTTGAAATGATTGGCTCATGTTTCCCTTCGTGGATTTCACCACCATATTTAAATAAGCCGATGTAAAATGGATTTGAAAGGATAAAAGACGCTTTGGTTTTGGAGATTCTCTTTCCTGTTCTTGTTGTAACGCCGGATTTCGCCAAAAAAGTTGAGACATCTTCCAGTCGCATATTTCCTTTGGTGTATCGCTCAAAAGCCAAGCGCACAATTTTAGATTTCTTTTTCTCAACCACGATTGTTTTTGTTCGTGAATCGTTGAGATATCCCAACGGCGCTTGGCTTGGGAATATACCCATGCGTACTTTTTGGCGAAGTCCGCGTTTCGTATTTTCGGAAAGAGAATCTACAAAATATTTGCTTTGGACAAATGCCATTGATAACGAAAATTTCCCTTGCGGAGTATTCTCAAACCAGTGCGAGGGAAATTTGAGGCTCGCAAGTTTTCCCGTGTCGAGGAAGTATACAATCTGTCCGCCGTCCACCGAATTGCGCGCGAGGCGATCGGGATGCCAAGAAACAATACCGCTAACCTCGCCTCGTTCAATACGTTTCAACATTTGCCCGAAAATAGGTCTGCCAGGAATTTTAGCAGATTGCTTTTCAATAAATTCCTCAACGACCTCCAAATTTTGCTCTCGGGCAAATGAGCGCAATTCGGTGAGCTGGGCATCAATACTTAACACTTGCTTATCCTCGACATCGGTACTCTTGCGAGCATACAAAAAGAATTTTTGTGACATATATTTTTACAAAAAAGCAGAAATGGCTACACTAGTGTACTCAATCTAACGTTAGTTAAACTGTCTAGTATAGCCATTTCTGCTAACTAACTAATAATGATTGAGTACATATTTAGTATACCAAAATATATTTTGAATCACAAAAATTCTTTTTGTATTTGTCCAAAGCAAATACTATGAATTTGTATCGCACGGGATTTCGAACCTCCTCCTTGGCGAAAGAACAGTGCGCGCAAGCGCGCCAAAAATTCTGA
>CAZRTW010000097.1:0-1559 GCA_964603145.1 uncultured Candidatus Saccharibacteria bacterium
TTTTCAGACAACGGTCGAGGGTTCCCGTTCACATACAGCGAAAAAGGACTTTTTCCCAAGTACGTTTTTTTCTTGATGGATGTTTGTTTGAGTGTTTCTCCAGAAATGTGGTTTTATGCTATACTGGAGCCAAAATATGAATACACATTTCCAGCGATATCGGTCGTTTCTTGTCCTTTTTGGAGCAGGAGTATTATTGTCGGGCTGTAGTTTTACTCCGTCTTCACTGGTAAAGCCAACGCCAGAACAACCAGAGGCGTTTCGTTCCCAAGCAGAACCTGGGAGCATCTGGAAATCTCATGACGGTGCGAAAACATTTGAGCCGAAAGTTACGATTGATGAAAAGACAAAAATCACCACAGCGGATGTGCTTTCGCTTTCCTTTCTTCCTCCTCTGCCTGGTGCACCCACTCCGACGGTCGCTCCGGGTCTCTTTGCTGGGACAATCGAAAATGGAATCGTGAAGACCGTGAATGGAGCAGACACCTGGGAAGTTATCCCATTCCCACCAAAGAAAGTCTACAGTTTTACCGCGGACAAACGGAATCCGGGAACGATGTATGCAACGGGAGTGATTGCTGAGCGAGGTAAGATTTTTCGCACCAAAGACGATGGTCAAAATTGGGAGGATGTCTATACTGAACCAGGTACCGGAACTGTCTTAGTTTCACTCGCCGAACACCCGGTGAATACGAGTGTGATATTTGCTGGAACCAGTGCTGGTACGGTCGTGAAGAGTACCAATGGTGGAGATACGTGGAAAAATGTTGGCGGCACCATTGATGGACCAGTCGTGGATATACTTTTTGATGCCAAGAAGAAATTTGTAACCTATGCTTTGATTCACAACAACAAGATGTACTACTCACCGGATGGGGGTGTGAGTTGGCTTGATTGGGAAAAAGTGAAACAGGAAGAGCGAAAAAAGCGCATGGAGGCAGCTAGCAAGAGGGATGATAAAGGAAAGGCCGCCGCAGCACTTCAAAAGCAACTTGCGGAAGAAGATAAGCGGAAAGCTCCGAGTGCAATAGTTTCAATAACGGCGGATCCTACACTTACCGGGGTACTTTGGGCTGGGACAGCCAATGGACTGTTCCGAAGCAAGGATTTTGGGAAATTTTGGGATGAAATTAATGTGATAGAAAGCGCGAAGAAATTCCCTATTCGTGCACTTGCCATCAGTCCGAGGAATTCCCAAGAAGTGGTATTTGCGGCGGGGCATGTCGTCTATAAATCTGTCGACACGGGTCTGACTTGGGCAGTTGTTCCGGTCAACGTGGATCGAGAAATTTCGACCTTGGTCTACGATCCGTACGATGCTGGTCAACTGTATTTTGGTCTTCGTAAGTTTAAATAATCATTCTCTCTTATGGTACAAGAACGTCTTGCTCATCTTCGGCCACGACTTGATGAAACCGTTTCTCATTTTACCGACGAGGCCACAAAGCTCCGTACGGGACGAGCGCATCCAGCTTTAGTTGAAGGACTCCTCGTAGATTATTACAATACCGAAACTCCACTCAAACAAATTGCGAGTGTTTCGATTCCTGAAGCGCGTC
>CAZRTW010000097.1:1569-1979 GCA_964603145.1 uncultured Candidatus Saccharibacteria bacterium
TGGGACAAGGGAGCCTTAACACAAATAGAAGCTGCAATTCGCGGAGGAGATCTTGGGCTCAATCCCGTGAATGATGGTTCTGTTATTCGAATTACACTTCCGGCACTTACCGAAGATCGACGAAAAGAATTGGTCAAGAGTCTGAACCAGCGAGCGGAAGAAGCCCGAATTGCCATTCGAACCATGCGGGAAGATGCCTGGAAGGAAATTCAAAAATTGGAAAACGATGGGGTAATCGGTGAGGATGACAAATTTCATGGTAAGGACGAGCTGCAGAAAATCGTGGACGAGTATAACAATAAGATTGAGGAATTGCTAGAGAAAAAGGAAGCTGAAATTATGACCGTTTAATTAGGCGAATCAACACACGAACGTATGCTCTGAACGATTTTTATTTTCGCAATTGTCTT
>CAZRTW010000098.1:0-1962 GCA_964603145.1 uncultured Candidatus Saccharibacteria bacterium
CTCACTACAGGCAAAATGTCGTCACGTAAAGGTAATGTACTTACCGGCGAATCATTACTCGAGGAAATGGTTGGAGCTGCGCTTGAAAAAATGGGAGAAAATAGCAAAGAGCGAGACGAGGAGGAAAATTATGAACTAGGCGAACATATTGCGGTAGGGGCATTAAAATATCAAATCTTGCGACAGTCTATCGGTTCAGATATTGTTTTTGATAAAGAGAAGGCGCTATCATTTGAAGGTGATTCGGGACCCTATCTTATGTACACACATGCGCGCATTGCTTCGTTAGAGCGTAAAGCACATGAGTTACAACTGGAGGCATCGGTCGCTTCAGTACCGGTTGAGACGTATGCTCTTGAACACATCATGTATCGATTCCCTGAAGTAGTTGCTCAAGCGCAGCAGGAACGTGCGCCTCATCATATTGTTGTATTTCTAACAGAGCTTACCGGAGCTTTTAACACATTCTATGCTCACGAAAAGATCATTGATATTGAAGATCAATTTAGTCCGTATAAATTAGCGATAGCAGGAGCAGTGCGTATCACGCTCATGAATGGGCTTACTCTCCTTGGTATAAAAGCTCCTGAACGGATGTGACCGGAAAATAAGGGGCGAAGCCCCTATATTTTCCGAGTCCGTCCATTTTTCTTCACACAGAAGAAAAATGGACGAAAGCAATCCAATGCTCACGTAAGGGAAATTTCCGAAGCCCCTATATTTTCCGAGTGGCCTAGAAATTAATGAATGCAATGAATATAATTTCTGGTCTGCACTTTCTCTCTTACATAATGAGAGAAGTTGCCAAGTCACTTTCTTCACACAGAAGAAAAATAAATGATCGTCTCCAATACCTAGAGGTTTTATGCTATGATGCATTTATACGCCTGATATGCGTATTTATTATTTATGTCTGATATACATAACCATATGGATTCAAAACAAACACCAACAACGGATGAAATGGCTGCGCAAGGCGCAAAAAGTGAGGTCGCTGCACGAGAAGAGGAAATGCTCGCCTTTTGGAATGAGCACGACGTTTTTGATAAAAGTCTTTTGAAAGATGCCCCGAATGGGGATTTTGTGTTTTATGATGGACCGCCTTTTGCAACCGGGCTTCCACACTATGGACACATTCTTGCCGGAACGATCAAGGATGCGATCCCTCGGTTTTGGACAATGAATGGCTACCGCGTGAAGCGAAAGTGGGGATGGGACTGTCACGGTCTGCCGCTTGAAAATATTATTGAAAAGCGACTGGGGCTCGCAACAAAGCGCGACATTGAGGAGATGGGTGTGAAGAATTTTAATGAAGCTGCACGGAGTGCAGTTATGGAGTATGCAGATGACTGGCGACGCATCATCCCGCGCATGGGTCGCTTTGTCGATATGGATGATGACTACAAGACGATGGATGCTACCTACACCGAATCTGTCTGGTGGGTATTCAGTGAACTTAATCGAAAGGGGCTCGTGTATGAAGGATTTAAGTCAATGCATCTCTGTCCACGGTGTGGTACGACGCTCTCTAACTTTGAGGTAAACCAAGGATACAAAGATATTAAGGATATTGCGGTCACTGTAGCCTTACCGCTCCTTGATGCTGAAGGAAACGTTACCGACACTTCGCTCCTTGTATGGACCACAACACCTTGGACACTTCCAGGAAACATGGCTGCTGCAGTTCACAATGAGATCGAGTATGTGAAAGTTCGTGTCACTATTGAAGAGAAGACAATGAATGTAATTCTTGCTAAGGCTCGACTCGCGCAGCTCGGAGTTGATACGTATGAAGTTCTAGAAACTTTTAAAGGAAGCGATCTTGTTGGGAAATCGTACCAGCCTCCTTTTGCGTATTTCAAAAATCAAAATATACAAAACAAAGAAAATGCATGGAAGATTTACCATGCTGACTATGTAGAGCTCGGGGAAGAGGGGACGGGTGCGGTCCATCTTGCGCCT
>CAZRTW010000099.1:0-1882 GCA_964603145.1 uncultured Candidatus Saccharibacteria bacterium
AGGATCGGAGCGTTGTTATATGTGATGTTTTCTTCCGGAGCGTACGGATGTGTACCGACAATCATGGCCGCACCGTTATTAATCGCAGTTTGTGCGAGTTTTTCCTGACGTTCTGTAAACTGCGAGTCTTTAGTGCTACCAAAATTAAATGCGACAACGAGTGTGTTTACTTTAGATGCTGAGCCGCGAATAATGTCGTCAAAGAGAGGATCATCTGCAGAGAGCATGCCGCTTAACTCATTTGTCGCCAAAGCATTTTCCTCTACGACATCAGTAAAACAAAGATAGCCGACAGAGAGACCATTTTTTGAAACAATAGTTGGTGTCGCTGCTTCGGCATGGTTCATACCAGCTCCGCATACAAGAAGCCCTGCGCCAGTTACATTTGTAAGAGTGTCTTCAAAACCTTCACGGCCGGCATCGAAGAGGTGAGTATCGGTGAGGGAAACAATATCAAAGCCCGCATCTTTGAGATCGGGGAGCATGGAAGGATTCATAACAAAAGATCCTTTAGATTTTTTTGTGATTGGTCCTGTCGCCGAGACGAACATGAAGTCAGGAGTCTGAAGGAATTCTGCATCAGCAAAAAGTGATGCGTAATCGCCGCCATTTTTCATAACAGCAGATTCTGCTTCGTGAGAGAGATCAAGATTGCCAACAAAGCCGAGAAAGACTGAAGGCTCTTCTTGTTCTGTTTCTCCGCCCTGGGAGAGAATGCCTGTTGCGCTAAGTGGATTTCCACCACCGGAAAATTTCATATTCTCAAAAATCCCTCCGCCGAGTCCGGCGAAAAGTCCGAGTGCAAGAAGCATGACGAGGGTTTTGTTGTCTTTGAAGGATTTCATGGCTAGGCAAAAGGCACAAGTGAAGAGGGAACAGGGTGAATACAATTCAAAACAAACTACTCTGCTATTTCGTAATCAATCTGTCGTCTTTCTGGGTCGGCTTTAACGACTTTCACTTTTATTGTATCACCAATGCGATATGTTTTCTTGGAAATTTCCCCAGTGAGTGTGGCGAGGCGTGGATTTACCGTGAAGGCTTCTGTTCCCATACTGCGAAGCCCAACCAATCCTTCGGCCGTTGTTTCTTTGTCTCGCACATACATGCCCCATTCAGTTACTCCGGTAATCATGCCCGTGATGACAGTACCAATACGCTCGGCCATGTATTCAGTGAGCTTAAATTTTACGCTTTCACGCTCTGCATCTGCGGCGCGAACTTCGGCCATAGAAGAGAGACGGGCCACGCGTTCGTAACTTTTTCGTGCTCCAGCCGGAGCAGGTTTGCCGGCAATCGCGTAGCGAAGGAGGCGGTGAATGACAAGGTCAGGATAACGACGGATAGGGGAAGTAAAATGCGTGTAGTGTTCAAACTGGAGACCGTAGTGTCCGGTATTTTTTGTCGTATAGATTGCTTTCGACATTGAGCGGATAATGAATGAGAGCGCGGTTTGTTTGAGATCGCCGTGATCGAATTCACGCACGACTTTTGAAATGACACGTGGATCGAGTGAGCCATCTTTTCGAAGGGGAATCGGGTGACCGATAGAGCGCATGAAGAAGGCGAGATCGTCGGCTTTTTCTGTGCTTGGTTCTTCGTGTGTACGGTAGATCACGGCGTAACCGCTTTCGTCATTTTTCTTTTTGTCATTATTTGTCTTGCCAGCTTTTCCACCACGCTCAAGAAATTCCGCAATGCGTCGGTTTGCAAGAAGCATGAGCTCTTCGATGAGTGTATGACTTTCGGTACGAACTTTTTTGACGATTTTTGTTGGTTTGCCTTTCTCGTCGATCAGAACTTTTACTTCTTCTTGATCGAGCACGAGCGCGCCTTTGTCCACGCGTTGTTTGCCGAGGCTGCGCGCTATGCGCGCAGCCGT
>CAZRTW010000100.1:0-1862 GCA_964603145.1 uncultured Candidatus Saccharibacteria bacterium
TGAATTACTTCTGGTATGCCAGGGCCGAGGATAATACCTGGGATTCCAAGTTCAGAAAAGAAACAGAGGTCGGTAGAGTCAGTTCCAACACCAATTTTGCCTACAAGTTTTTTTGCCTCTACAACAATCCTTGCTTTTGGGTCTGTATGGCCAGGGGGAGCAGGATTGTAAATAATTTTCGCGGTGGCCTTTAACTTCTTAGCTGTTGCTTCAATTTCTTTAAACGCTATTTTGTGCAGTTTGGGTGTGGTACGAACGTCGAGCGTGATCGAGCAGATATCAGGAAATTTCGTCGGTGAAAATTGATCACCGGCAGAAATTGAAGTTACTGTGATCGTAGGTTTGCCGAGCGTAGAATCGCTGTATTTTTTCTGCCACGACTTTTCGAGAACTGTGAAGGCAGAAATTATTTTTTGCATTTCCGGAATTGCCCGTGTCTTATTATGATCAGCCTGTGATCCGTGGCCGCCTTCTCCAAGTGTCGTGACGAGTGCGTTAAAGTTGCCGCGATGGCCAACGCGAACTTCTTTCATTTCAGTCGGGCCGCATACGACAACGGAAACTTCTTGATATTTTTCCGGATGATGGTTTTCCTGCCACCATTCAAGAAAAGCTTTAGTTCCGTTACCACCGGTACCTTCTTCGCGGACAAATGTGATCCATACATCAATCGGAGGCTGTTCTTTTTCCAATACTTCAGCAAGCGCAAGAAGCGTGCCAAGACTCGCCTTGTCGTCACTTGCTCCTACGCCATAAATTTTTCCATTTTCTTCCATGCCAGCGTCTTTTCCGTAGGGAGGATATTTCCAGAGAGAAAGTGGCCCAGGACCGATCGTGTCCATGTGCGCATTAAAAATGAGAGCCTTGTTTGGATTTTTTCCAGGGATGCGGACTACAACGTTTCCGTTTTGCTTTTTGGGCTTGAGTCCGGCAAGGAGGAGGCAGGTAAAAAGATGGTCGGCGAGATTGCGCTCGTGACCAGAGAGTGAGGAAATTTTGATTGCTTCAGCAATATGTTTTTTGATTGATGATTTCATGATAAACGAGTGTACTTTAGCAGGTGTGTCGATAGGGTCAATAGTAAATCAGGCACCTCACATTGCAAGGTGCCTGATCTTTATACAGCTAATTTCTTTTTGATCTCAGCAAAAAATGGTATGTGTTCGTACCTGTTCATGCCTTGATTGAAGTTAGTGTATTTTGCGATAAATGCTAGCAAATTTTGTTTAACAATGCTCGGATCGATAAAGAAAATCCCAGACTCGATAAGGTTAATTTCATTAATCAATTCTTGCAGGACAGCCGGTATTGATTGATTAAGTTTAATCTTATCGTCCTTGATTGAGATCCCTCCATTTTGCAGTAAAAAATTAAACAAAAGTTGTGATGCGATTGCATCATAATTTGGAAATGTGCCTTGAACTGAATACCGCAGAAGTCGTTCGCTTAATATAAACTCAAAAGCGAATGTATCCTGAATGCGTGGATCAGTAAGGCAGGTGAGCATAGCTAATACATCGACCCTCATTTCTTCGAGGCCAGCAAGTGGCTTGAAGCTTTTAAGTTTCAGATAGATTGGTATTGGCATGGCACCCACGCGATGAAAATATTCATGAAGATGTACCCAGAGCACTGATGCATTTGTAATTTGCGTGTCTGTTGCATTTCGGATTTGTTGAAATCCATCATTCGTTACAGCAAGATCGCAAACTGCTCGTGTAATTGTTGAATGTCTTTCTAGAAATTTGTTAATCAAATAGAAAATTTTGTCAGTAGGTTCTTGAGTTCCTCCTATGTGATTTTCCGGAAAGAGCGCGACAACTTCAATGAAGAAGAGCGCCATGCCCAGCCGAACATGACCG
>CAZRTW010000101.1:0-1829 GCA_964603145.1 uncultured Candidatus Saccharibacteria bacterium
GGTCATCTCCCACCACAAAAATATTTGGTCGTTCCGTCTCTCCCCACACTGCTTCGAGAAAAGCATTCTGCACGCCGCTCGAATCTTGGTGTTCATCAACAAGCACATACAGGAAATTTTCGCGCATGTGCGCTTTGACCTCATCAGAATCTTCAGCGAGCTGCACGGCATACTTCAAAACATCATCATAATCCATGAGTGCACGCTCGAGTTTTAGTGACTCATATACTTCATAAAATTTCACTACTTCGCGCGTGCGCCGAAGTGCTTCTATTTTTGTTTCTACTTCTCTCTTGAGCTCTCCTTTTCGTTCGCCGCGGGTTGAGATACTTTCAGGATCGTTGGCCAGATTTTTTATTTCCTTATCTACCTCAACCAGAAAATCTTCTGGGGAAATTCCTTCGCGTTTTAAAAGCGATATGAGAGATTTAAGATCACTAAAGTAACGAGCCGAATCTCCGCGCGGACGAATATGCTGCCACTCCCCGCTCTCCAGAATTTCATCAACAAGCGTAATGGCTTCTGTATCAGAGAGAAGAACAGGCGCCTCCGGAAAACCGAGCGTCGTATAATATTTTTCAATAAGCCCGATACCGAAACGATGGAATGTGGAAACAACCACTTCGCTTCCACGGCTCCCCATAAGACGGAGCAGGCGTTCACGCATGGCGTGAACGCCTGCGTTCGTAAACGTAAGGCATAAAATTCCAGAAGCCGGAGTATCTGTTTCAGTAAGAATGTGAGCAATGCGAAGCGCAAGAACTTGGGTCTTTCCCGTCCCCGGACCAGCAATAACCATAACCGGACCGTCAATCGATTGGACAGCATCTCTCTGAGCCGTATTTAGTTTCTTATATGCCTCCTCAAATGACGGTTTTGTTTTCACTACTCTAGTTTACCAGATTTAGAACACAACAAAAAAAGGCATCCATGGGATACCTTTTTAAGGAATTATTAAGCCTGTTGTAATTGAGTGCTTAAATAATGCTTGAGGATATCATCTGTTATTTGCATAAACATTTGATCAACCTCTTCTTTTACCAAAATCTTCTCAGCATCCGTCATGTAATCGTATTTGTAGCCCCTTTTCTCGCCATCGATGGGGGCAAAGGGACCTTCGCTTAGTTTTTTTGAAGCCACAAGAATGTGATCACTGACCACAATCCCATCTGCTTTCACAAACTCTTCGATACTTGTTACGATATACATCTGAGTTGACCTCCTCATCCGATTGAAATCCCACAAATCCAGCATATTTTTATATTTCTTTGCTAAATGTGTGTTCATTTTTCTTCCACCCTTTTTCCCTCTTTTCCATCCAGCAACAAAGTGACCTAGCTTTTCCATTTTAAGCTTTGATCGTATTCGCCTTTGCTCTTCAGCGCTGTATGAATTTTCAAGATCATCAGTAAACGCCACCATTCCTAGCAGCTGAATAATGACCTCGAGGAAAGTTTTGGTCGGACTATCGGCAAGTAGATTAATTTTTTGGTTCGCATTATCGATAAACTTCTTCACTTCAACTGAGGGGTGTATTAGTTGTTTCAATCTATACCCGCCATGTTTGTGAACAAATTTATCAAGGTTTTTAAAGGTAGTTTCAACTGGCTCATTCTGGTGGTGTCCGTACAGTCTCTTATAGAATCTATCCATAAGAGGACTAAGTGTGAATTTTCTAAACATTGCTGTTGCTTTTAGTTGCTAGGATTATAGCACTTTTAGCGTAGAATGTCAAGAAAATATCCTTATTTTACAAGGAGAAAATCCCCTACTTTATAGGCCTCGCCTGCACCCATCGTTACAAAAATATCCCCTTCTTTTAAGCCTGC
>CAZRTW010000102.1:0-1194 GCA_964603145.1 uncultured Candidatus Saccharibacteria bacterium
CTAACACCTGTTGTTGCTATTTTCTTTTCTGTTGGTACACCGATTGTGAACGTTTGAAATGAAGAAATACCTACTTCACTTGGCTTCACAACAACGTGAGCAAATGCCTCTTTTGGCAAAAAAATGCTTCCAACCAATAGGGATATAAATGAGAAGTGGAACAACTGTTTCGTCATTTTCTTTTCTTCATGATTGTAACCATTGCGACAGCGGCGATCAACAATATGATAAGTACCATACAGACTTGCATTGAAGAGATAGACATCATGTTTGTATAAGCAGGAGCGGTCTGTTCGCGAGAAACACGAACATCGTAGCTTAGGGAAAATGGCTGAAAGGTACTTCCATCTTTTGGAGTACCAATGAGAATCAATTCATACACACCACGCTGAGGAAACACCAACTGTGCAGAAGAGGTGTCAGAGAGAGGTACCGTTACAATTTCGGACCCGTTGCGCCGAAGAGACACAGAACAATTGCATTGTAAGGCATCAAACTTTCCGTGTGAGTCCGTTATCGCAAACTCGACCACCGACTTTTCACCGACAATGGGGCTATCATCTGGAATGATATGCACGAGCGCACTAACCGACCCATCCATTTCTTGAAAATGAGCGGATACCGTGGACGACGACGCAAGGAAAACGGCTAAAGAAATCATGAAAACTCCTGCTCTCATGATTTCTTTTTATCGAGCTTTTCGAGACCAAGTAACTTTACGCCGTAATAAATAACTGCCGCAATAACGACAAAGTCGACGAATGTTGCAACAAATGATCCCCACAAAATCTTTGCAGTTCCCACCATTAAAAATTGCTCATTAAGCTTCCCTGCCGATCCAAGAATAATTCCAATAAGCGGGTTAATAATGTCTTGCACGAGTGATGAAACAATTTTTGAAATTGCACCACCTAAAATGAAACCAACCGCAAGCCCAACAACACCCTGTTCTCTTACAAATTCGACAAATCCTTTTAGTTCTTTTGACATATTTAGTCACCGTCCTTTCACGTTGGTATTATACAGAGATTTTTGGTGTTTCTCCCTTTCCTTTTCAAAAGCTTGCTTATGGAAGCCATTTTTTTCAATAAGGTCAGCTGCGAATTGAGCACCCAAATAGTGTGGCATCAGGACATAGCTCGCACCAGCATCATACAGCTTTGCGGCTCCTGAGGTGTCCTGCGCAAGCGCTAT
>CAZRTW010000102.1:1204-1811 GCA_964603145.1 uncultured Candidatus Saccharibacteria bacterium
CAACAGAAGGTTCGCGTTCAAGTCAGGAACAGTAGAGATCACAAGCTTTAAGTTTTTAAGCGGAAGCTCATCTAAAAATTCGACATCTTCAATATCTCCAAACCGGTGGGCGATTTTTTCTTTTCTCAAGCGCTCAATTGACTTCGGGCTAAAATCGACCACAAAAAATGTTTTTTTTAGGCGGTTGAAGACCTGTACAAATTCAACCCCAACCCGATCGTATCCTACAAGCAATATTTCATAGTCCTAAATCTGTACCCTTTCATGTTTACCCTTCCCAGATGGGAAAAGACGAACTAAAAGAGGATCCACCAACTTCATGATATATCTGGAGTGCTGGATCGAAAGACTCGAAACGGTAATGGTAATCAGTCCAACAAGCGTCATCATACTGACACTGACGCTTGGGACATGCCCGAGACTTTGAGCGAGTGCGATAAGAATCAATGAGAATTCACTAATTTGACCAACAGTGAGCGCTGCCATAAAACTCGTTTTTCGCTCATACCCTCCAAAGCGCATAATGAAAAACATAATAAGAGGGTTCCCCACAACAACGTAGAGAGAAAAGATAATTGCAGGGAGAAGAATTTCATGAAGGTTGCCA
>CAZRTW010000103.1:0-1800 GCA_964603145.1 uncultured Candidatus Saccharibacteria bacterium
GGAGCGCTGGAAAAAGAAAAAACTCGAGAACAAAAAGAATATGTAGGTTGAGCCGCTTGCTTTGACAAGCGGCTCTTTTGTAAAGTGTCACGTAATTAACATAAAAAGTGGAAAAATTAAATATTGTTGCATAACTGAACAAAAAGAAGGAAAAGGCTGTTTCTCCATAGAATTGTTGAGCTGTTAAATAATTCGGATAAGGGGGACGCATGTATGAAAGAGTATACTGGAGATCGGATCAGAAACGTCGCAATTGTAGGTCATGGTGGAGCGGGAACAACATCTGTTACAGAAGCTTTGCTGTATCGCTCCGGTGCAATTTCCCGGATGTGCAAAGTGGAAGATGGAGCTACCACCACGGACTATGAGCCGGAAGAAATTAAAAGAAAAGTTTCAGTAAATGCAACTTTGGCACCGGTTGAATGGCGCGATTCCAAGATTAACTTTATCGACACCCCGGGTTTTGCGGATTTTGTAGCAGAAGTAAAATGTGCTTTTCGTGCCGTTGATAGTGCTTTGATTGTAGTTTGTGCTACATCAGGTGTACAGGTAGGCACTGAGCAATGTTGGAAACTTGCCGAAGAGGCAGGTTTGCCTAGAATTTGTTTTGTAAATAAAATGGACCGTGAGAATGCTGATTTTGATAGTATCCTTGATGAATTAAGAAGTAAGTTTGGCAAGAGAGTTTTGCCGCTACAGTTACCATTAGGAAAAGAAGAGAATTTCTGTGGGCTTATAGATGTTTTCAAGATGAAGGCTTACAAGGCTAATGGTAACGATTCTATTGAAATGGACATCCCTGAAGATATGATAGATTATGCAAATGAAGCGCGCGCAAAAATGATTGAAGCAGCTGTAGAAGCTGATGACGATGTCATGATGCGTTATCTCGACGGTGAAACAATCAGCGATGAGGAAATAATGAAATGTCTTATCAAAGGCATAAGACATGCAGTTATTTTCCCGGTGCTTTGCGGCAGTGCTTACAAAGATATAGGTTTGGGCCGGTTGATGAATGCAATTATTGACTATACATATCCGGCCATTTTGAATGATTTCGTGGTAATAAATGAAAAAACAGGTGAGGAAGAAATAAGAGACGCCAATGCGCCAATGGCCGCTTTAGTTTTTAAAACCACGTCGGACCCAGTTGTTGGCCGCTTGAGCTTTTTCAGAGTATTTTCTGGTAAGATTACAGGAGATTCTGTTGTTTATAATGCCAGCCGTGATCATGAGGAAAGAATTGGTACTGTCTTCACGATGCGGGGCAAGACTCAGATTCCATTAAAAGCAATATCTGCCGGGGATATCGGCGTTGTAGCTAAACTGCAATATACTGCTACAGGCGATACTCTTAGTGATAAGAATGCTCCGGTGAAGTTTGCACCTATTGCTTTTCCACTGCCAATGTATACACGTGCTATTACGGCTAAGAAAAAAGGCGAAGAAGAAAAGGTTGCAACAGCTCTCTCCCGGCTTATGGATGAGGATCCGACCATTATTGTCACGAAAAACACCACGACTAAGGAGACTCTTATCAGTGGCATGGGAGATCAGCATATAGAAACAATTATGGAAAGAACGGCAAGAAAATTCGGTGTGGAGGCTGTTTTAAAAGCTCCAACGATTGAATATCGTGAAACAATCAGGAGTTCTGCTGAAGTGGAAGGAAAGCATAAAAAGCAAAGCGGTGGCCACGGACAGTATGGTCATGTTGTTATCAAAATGGAACCTTTAGCACCGGGAGGTGGATTTGAATTTGTCGATAAGATTTTTGGCGGCGCGGTACCAAGACAATAT
>CAZRTW010000104.1:0-1793 GCA_964603145.1 uncultured Candidatus Saccharibacteria bacterium
AAGATTCCAAACAAGCTCTCAAAGGCAGCCAAGGCCGCCATTGAAACTCTTAAAGAGGAAGGACTATAAAAACAGAAGTCCCGAACAGAAGACTTCTGTTCGAGACTTGAAAGATGTAATAATTAAATTGTTGCCATCCCAACTTCAGCAAAGGTTTTTTGAGTCGCATAGGTGACTCCGGTGTATGCCGGGTCAACAAACCAAAGCACATCGTCATTCATCCCGCAGCCATCGCTTGCGCAGTCGGCTTCCTTTGTCGGATTACAGGGTTTACCTGTGCCGAGAAACAAAATTACAGTATTCTTCGGTGTCCTGAAGAATGTACCCGAGGGCATTCCATTTGCATCTGCCGCCGTATTGATAGCATGCAGTTTTCCGCAGTTACCTTCAAACGTAAAAATTTTGTCAGTAACCTGTGTCCTTTTAAGCTCGTCTCTCTTTTTTTCGAGGAGCTGCTTTTTCCGTGGAAGGTGTTTGATTTTTCTCATATGACTCCTGATTTTGGTCTTTGGAGGAAACTAGCAAAGGCTAACTTTCTCGAAAGACCGTACCAAGAAATATCAAAGAATTTCGGTCGTGAATTTATAACATATTATAATTTTTTCGTCAAACAAGTGGATAAATGCGTTTAAAAGTATTTACATTTTGTGTGTAGATGTTATTCTTTCTGCATTAAAAAGAATAAGACGGGAGGACAAGCCTTCCGACGGAAATGAAACCAACTTCCTCCAAGAAACTTTGGAAAATCGGTGCGAAAGAATACAACACTCAATATTTTGATTTCAACAAAGATGGCGACCTGATCATTAAGGAGGGTCACAATATCTACAACGTCCGCTACCTCGCTGAGAAGATGGGTACACCGCTTCAGATTCTCATGCCGTTTGTTGTTGAGGAACGTCTCGAAGACTTTCTCGATATGAATAAAGAACTTATCAAAAAGACCGGCTACCACGGCAAGTTCTTTTATCATTACCCGATGAAGGTTAACCAGAACAAGGAAGTCATCATGGCGCTCGTCGGAGATGGCGCCCATCTAGAGACATCGTCATATAACGATCTTTACCTCATCAAGAAAATGCTTGATGCAGAAACTTTCAATCCGAACATCCGCATTCTTTGTAACGGTCCAAAGACTGACAAATACCTCAATCTTATTGATGAGCTTCAGCACAAGGGAACAAAAGTATTCCCGCTCATTGAAGGCCCGAATGAATTGAAAGCACTTCAGCATTCCCGTTATGATGTGGGTATCCGTCTTTCCATGCGAGTCAAAGTAAACTCACGCTGGAACAAACCAGTTGATCGTTTTGGATTCCCTGCTGAAGACATCTTGAAGATGGATAAGTTCAAGAACCTTAAAATCTTGCACTATCATATTGGGGGACAGATCGAAACGATCAATGACATTCTCGCTCCGATCAAATATGCACTCAACGTTTATTTTAAATTGAAAGAGAAAAATCCAACACTCGATACACTTGATATCGGTGGAGGAATGCCGATTCCATTTACGCGCACGAAAACCTATGATATTCAAAAGCTCATGACGAAAGTGTTTGAGCTCATGAAGAAAGAGTCTGAAAAGCGCGGCATGCCACACCCAAACCTTATTTGTGAATGGGGAAGCTACATGGTCTACCCATCTCAGATTACTATTTACAAGGTAAGTGATTCTAAAAAGATACATTCAAAGAAATCAGTTGCGAAGAAATGGTATGTGATTGATGGAAGCTTCATGAACGACCTCTGTGATACATGGGCTATCGGCCAGAAATGGGCGATGGCACCGG
>CAZRTW010000105.1:0-1735 GCA_964603145.1 uncultured Candidatus Saccharibacteria bacterium
AACCATGACCACATGCTCTTTGTTGTCAGCTACGGACGTATATACAGAAATGGTGAATGTACCAAAGCGTGTTGGGAGTTTTGCAGAAGCTGTCTTTTTAGTATTTCGGCAGGAAAATTTTGGAAGCGGGTTTTCTTTTAAGTACTCATGCAAATCTTCTACTGAAACAATTTTTATATTGTGCTTCTTTGAAAATTCTATCAGTTCCGGAAGACGGGCAGGTTCGCCGTCTTCTCTAAGAATTTCGGCAAGCAGGCCGACCGGAGGGAGGCCTGCGAGTCGACAAAAGTCTGCAGTAGCTTCAGTGTGGCCCTGTCTCTCCAAAACTCCCCCATCACGAGCGAGGAGCGGAAAAATGTGTCCTGGGCGCACAAAATCGCTTGCCACACTCTCGCGGTGCCCTAGTGCGCGCACGGTTCGTACGCGATCGGCCGATGAAATGCCAAAAGCTTCTGAGTCCTTATGATCTACAGTAATAGTAAACTGCACACCCGTTTTTTCAGTCGCATCAATCTTTGGGACCATGACTGGAAGATCAAGGCGAATTGCTTCTTCTTTGGAAAGCGCGAGGCAGGTCATGCCGCGACATTCATTCAAGACAAAATTCATTTTTTCGAGATCGGCAAACTGTGCGGCAAAAATAATATCGCCTTGGTTTTCGCGGTTCGGAGAATCCACCACGATAAGCATGCGGCCGGCTTTTATTTCCTCGATACCCTCTTCAATTGTTGAAAGTGTATATTCCATGCTTTTACTTGGACATTGGATGTCCAAGTGATTTATAGAGTTTGACCATTTTGAGCGCTGTATGGGCCGCTTCAATACCGCGATTGTCTTTGGTGCCTTTTGATCGCGCTTCTGCATCGGAGAGAGTATAGACGGAGAGAACCTGAAAAATAACAGGAATTTCAAATTCGTATGAGACATTCATGCAGCCGCGGGCACATTCGTCGGAAACTTGTTCAAAATGATAGGTATCTCCCTTAAGAATCACTCCAAAAACGATAATCGCTCCATATCCTCCTTTTTTTGCGAGCTTCTTAGCAAGTAGTGGAATCTCAAGAGCGCCGGGAACACGGAACACTTCAACATCATTTTTCTTTATACCTTTTTTCTTGAGTTCAGAAAGACAGCCAGAAACAAGATCGTCGACAATTTCTTTTCGATATTCTGCTCCGATTATTGCGATTTTTTTGTTTTCTTTCTTCATATTATTCTTTCGTAAGTTTTTCTGCGTATTTTGCCAATATGTCGACTTCAATATTCACTGCATCTCCTTTTTTAAGATATTTTAAATTTGTGAGGTCCCATGTGTGAGGGATAATCGCGACGGAAAATTGTTTCGAATCTACGACAGTAACTGTGAGCGAAATTCCGTTTATAGTAATCGAACCTTTCTCTACGATATATTTCAAAATTTCTTTTTTAGCAGAGAATGTAAGTTCACGACTTGCTCCCCGCTTCTTGATTGATGATAGCTTGGCTACCCCGTCTACATGTCCTTGCACCACATGCCCATGAAAATGAATTTTGTTTGTGGGAAATTCGAGATTCACTACACTTCCCTTTTTGTATGAACTCATCATTGTACGTTTCCATGTTTCAGGGAGAATATCAGCAACAAAAATATTTTTGTTTTGAGATACCACAGTAAGACAAACACCATCTACGGCCACACTCGCGCCTTTTGAGAGCGCTTTTGAAAATTTGAGTGGCACTGCAACAGACAGAGTTT
>CAZRTW010000106.1:0-1618 GCA_964603145.1 uncultured Candidatus Saccharibacteria bacterium
TATGGAAAAATATTTTCGTATGAAAAAACCGGTACTTTCTCACGAAATTCTGTGTACGTGTTTACCTGATCGAGATGATATTCCTTTCCGAATACCGTTTCTTTATTCTTTTCGACAATAAATGCCAAAATGCGCGCCTGACTTCCGTAGGCATCGTCCGGCCAGCCCGTATCCCACGACATGGCGAAAAAGCGAACGACGGCATCAAAGCCGCCGAGCACACCACGCAGAAATATTTTTTGGAAAATCTGCCGATCAATCAGATTGAAGGTACGCGCATAAAAAGACTTACCACGAGTAAAACTTTCCGGCAGTAGTCCAAATCGACGGGATTTTTTCTTATTCTTTTTGCCCATTATCTGTCGCCCACGCTTTTAACTCATCGTAGGTTGCTTCACCACAAATCCACTTTTTGTTTTCTGTATTGAAGAAGAATGGTACACCACCGCAATAGTCCTTATCATATTCTGCGAGACGTTTTGCATTTTCATCGTTGTACCAAACCTCGAGACGATCCACCGTCACTCCCGTTTCCTTTTCGAGCTTATCGATAATCGGCGTCATAAGGTGGCAGTGTGGGCATTCGCGTCCATAAAAATTTAGAAGATGTGACATATATAAAATGTTTTTAGTAGGAATAGTAAATCTACTTACCCATTATACAGACCCCTATCCAGATAGCAAAAATCCCGCGAAGGCGGGATTTTTGAATTATTTTACGAGACGTGCGAGGCGAGATTTCTTGCGTCCTGCAGTGTTCTTTTTGATAACACCGCGCTTTGCGGCCTTATCTACTGCCTGAAACGCAGCTGACATCATCTTTACTGCTTCGTCTTTCTTTCCGGCTTTAACAGCCTTCTCGAGCTTCTTAATGGTGTCTTTCATGTCGCGAGTACGGCGATCATTGACGAGCTTCTTTCGCTTACTGACGCGAATAGCCTTTTTTGCTGAACTGGTGATTGGCATAACTATCTAGGTAATTATTAGTAATGTATACAGTGTAAAGATTTCTCGCTTCCGCTGAGACACAGCTAAGAAGCAATACCGGCAAACTATACCAGAAATAAGGGCTTTTGCAAGATACGCTCTGCTTTCAGCTTTAGGCTTTAGGCTTTATACTTGAGCTTATGATCGCTCACCTCTTCGGAAATGTCATTGAACTCGCCGACAAATATACCGTGCTTGATGTGCATGGTGTTGGCTACAAAGTCTATTGTTCAACAGATACGCTAGGAGGCCTGAAACAAGATTCCCCTGCCTCACTTTTTACCTATCTTGCTGTACGTGAAGACGCACTCGATCTCTACGGATTCGGGAGTAGTGAAGAGAAAAATTTCTTTGAGCTTCTTCTTTCCGTTTCTGGCATCGGTCCGCGTTCTGCACTTGGAATCCTATCCGCTACAACTGTTGAAACCTTGAAGAAGGCCATCGGAACCGGCGACACTAGTTATCTCACCAAAGTTTCTGGTATTGGTAGAAAGACTGCAGAAAAAGTAGTGCTTGAACTACGCGACAAACTCCGCGCTCATGTTGATATGAAAGAAACACCACATACGCTTCGAGCAGAGAGCGATGTAGTAGAAGCCCTCAAATCGCTCGGCTATTCTCAAAACGAAGC
>CAZRTW010000107.1:0-1574 GCA_964603145.1 uncultured Candidatus Saccharibacteria bacterium
GCCTCTACAAGCTCGCGGATTTTTCTAAAACAAACAAAACAATCCCCGCTGCGATTGAATTCGTAGATATCGCAGGACTCGTTGCGGGTGCGTCAAAAGGGGAAGGGCTTGGAAATAAATTTCTTGCCAACATCCGTGAGACAGATGCCATTTTTGAAATGGTTCGCATTTTTCCGCTCAAGGGTGGAAATGGAAACGATATTCTTCATGTGTACGGAGACATAGATCCACTCCGCGATATCCGTGTGATCAACATGGAGCTTATTCTTGCCGATCTTGAAACGGCTACAAAGCGTCTCGGGAATGTTTCTCGTGACGCAAAACGTGGAGACAAAGAAGCAGTAATTGAAGAAGCCGCTCTCCACAAGGTGATTGCAGCCTGTGAAGCTGAAAAAATGGCTAACACGATCGACTTCGACGAAAAAGAACTTCCGAAGATGCAGATGCTTAATTTGCTCACCATAAAACCGATTCTCTATGGTCTCAACAAGCGCGCCGGCTCAAAAAATTTGGACGAGTCACACCCTGAACTTTTTAGAGATCTCTGTGATTACATCACATCGACAGGAGCAGAATATGTAGTACTCGATGCAAAAATTGAAGACGAACTCAAAGATTTTGAAGGGGATGAAAAAGAAATGTTCCGTGTTGAAATGGGGGGTGGCGAAAATGGAATCAATAACCTTATTTCAAAAGCTTACAAGCTTCTCGGGCTTGATACATATTTCACCACCGGAGTGGAAGAGACTCGCGCTTGGACAATTAAAAAGGGAAGTACTGCACCAATCGCTGGTACTGCAATTCACACCGATTTTAAAGATAAATTTATTCGTGCTGAAGTAGTGTTCTGGAAAGACCTTCTCGACGCTGGCTCATACGGCGAAGCACGATCAAAAGGAAAAGTTCGAACGGAAGGGAAGGATTATATAGTTAAAGATGGAGATGTAATCGAATTTAAGATTTAAAACCTATTTGACAAAATAGGTTTTTTTCTGTATAAAACAGACAATTCTCTTTAATACAGGAGGGAATTTTAAATCCCACTTTATGAGACATGTTTTGTTTTTGTTCGCAGTATGTTCATCTTTCTTTTCAGTAGCCCAAAAACCTGTTGCTCCATGGGTTTGGTATCCCAATATCTCATGCACCAATGCCATCAAAACAAATGCTTCGTTGACTTTCCGCAACTTAACCCCAAAACACAAACTGTTATTTGAAAGGGTGTGGAAGGAATCACAAACTAATGCGGTGTTTTCATGGAGAATTAGCTTTACCATAGAGACTCCAAGTTATAGGCGTAATTTGTATGTTGTCCCGCCGAAGGATGACCATGATGGTGTGCGTTTTTATCTTTTCACCAAAGATGATCGCACCGGTGTTTTAAACCTGACCGTATATTTCAATACGGAATATGGTGTGAAGGCCAGGCAATATCCTGACGGTAGCTATAAAATTATCGGCCTGAAATGTATTCAGGACTGTGATTCCAATATGCAGTATATGGGTGCATGGTTTCCTGAAGGAACAGAGAGAAAAAGATGACCGCGACGGCAAGTGCAAACGGCACGAGTATC
>CAZRTW010000108.1:0-1530 GCA_964603145.1 uncultured Candidatus Saccharibacteria bacterium
TCCTGCGTCAATGGTGCCCGACTTTCAACTTTATACTTTTTACTTTAGACTGAACCTGTATGTGGATCGTTGAAGTCGTCCCAATTAAACGAGGCATTCCTAAGGAAACCCTCACCTATTTTTCACCCGAGCAAATCGAGGACGGCACTGTTGTTTCCGTACCCATTCGAAACAAGGCCACCGACGCCATTTCCGTATCCTGTAAGGAAGCCCGTGAGGAAAAGGCCGCTATCAAATCAGGCTCATTTAGCCTGAAAAAAATTCTCAAAGTAAAGGAGGGGTCTCCTGTCCCAGTCTATTTGTTCGAAACGGCGAAACTGGCCGCTCAATATTATAGAGTGCCACGCGGTGCCATTCTCGATCTCCTTATTCCAGACTATTCCTACTATGGTCTCTTTTCTCATGAATCAAAAGAAAAGCGAGGAGATGTTCCAGTACCAGAGAGACTCATTTTCCAATCACCGCATGATGATCGTATCGCCTTTTATCGAACGTTCATTCGTGAATCATTTGCAAAAAAAGAATCAGTCACGTTTGTCTGTCCGACAATTGCCGACTGCGAACTCTTCGCTGAATCACTCTCACGCGGTATTTCTGATTTTGTTGTGATCACTAACAGCGATCTAACCAGAAAAAAATTAATCGATCTTCTTAAAAAACTTTCCACAGATGCGCATCCCTATGTAATCGTCACAACACCCTCATATGCATCGCTCATGCGCGCTGACACAGGCACTATTATTGTCGAACATGAGAGCTCAAACGCATACGCAACACCGTCCACTCCTTCCCTCGACTATAGAGTACTGATGGAAATTTTTGCGAGATGTGCTGCTAAAAAACTTATTTTGGGAGACAGTCTTCTTCGCGTGGAAACACTCGGAAGACACGAGATCAAGGAACTCGGCACTGTTGCACCGATCACCTTCCGCGCTCTCGCTCCTATCGATATCACTGTTATCCCGCACGGTATTCCAGACCAATTGCCACCTCGCGCTCGCGCGGAACAAATTTCTGCTCTTTCACAGCCAGTCCGTGATCTTGTGGGTGGTGCAATGAAATCTAAGTCTCATATTTTTGCTTTTGCGCTTCGCACGGGTCTTGCAACCATCACTCGCTGTCGTGATTGCGGCACAGTCGTTCTGTGCGAACACTGCGCTGCTCCACTCGTACTCTACGCAAGCGCAGATGGCCGTCGCGTATTCATCTGTAATAAATGTAAGCACCATAAACCGAGCGAACAAAAATGTGGCAAATGTAACAGTTGGAATCTCTCCGCGACTGGTCTCGGTACTGCCTTTGTGGAAGAAGAACTTAAGCGCCTCTATCCGGATGTCCCCGTTTTTCGTATTGATCGCGAAGCAACGCCAACACGCACCGAGGCCAAAAAAGTTGCTGCCCAATTTTCTGCTGCTCAAGGCGGCGTACTTGTCGGAACAGAAATGGCATTGTTCTATCTTACTGATCCAGTCACCCATTCATGTATCGTTTCATTCGATACGCTCTTTAATATTCCAAGCTATAGAACAA